>VGUP01000014.1 GCA_016874175.1 Gammaproteobacteria bacterium
TACCCGCCGCCAACGCACCCGCAAGCACCAGAAAAGGCACGAAGGCGAGATCCTGGAACAGCAAGACACTGAAGGCGACACGACCGTGCGTGCGGTTGATCTCGGACTGCTCGGTGAGTTGCTGGATAATGATCGCCGTGGAACTGACGGCGATCGCACCGCCGAGGGCAATCGATGCGAGCAGCTCCACACCCAAGGCCCAAAAAACGACAGCGCCCGCGCCGGCCGTCAGCAGCAATTGCGCGCTGCCGACGCCGAATACTTCGCGCCGCATGGCAACCATGCGCGGCCAGGAGAATTCCAGCCCGAGGGTGAACAGCAGAAACACCACACCGAGCTCGGCCAGCAAGCGCGTGGTGTCGGTCTCGTCCATGAGCCCGAGCGCGAAGGGTCCAAAGATCGTGCCGACGATCAGGTAGCCGAGAATTGCCGGCAAACCGGCTCGGCGCGCAGCCGCGACCACGAGTACAGCGGCAGCGAGCAGAAGCAGAATTTGCGCAAGCGGGTCGACGATCATGCCTCGTCCACTCTACGCGGGTCGCGGCCTCATTACCGCGCGGTCAAACTCGGGCTACGCAGCGGACCCCGGTGCCGACGAGCCCACAATAGCCATCCGGATTTTTGGCGAGGTACTGCTGGTGGTAGTCCTCGGCGTAAAAGAATTCGGGCGCAACGCGGATGTCGGTGGTGATGGCACCAAAACCGCCCGCCTGCAAACCGGCTTGATAACGGTCGCGACTGGCAAGCGCCTCAGCGAGTTGTCCCTCGCTGCTGCAATAGATGACCGAGCGGTATTGGGTGCCGATGTCATTGCCCTGGCGCATGCCTTGCGTGGGATCGTGGCGCTCCCAGAACGCCTGCAAGAGTGCAGCGTAAGACAGCTTGGCCGGGTAAAAGATCACCCGCACCACTTCTGCATGCCCGGTGCGACCGCTGCAAACCTCTTCATAGGTGGGATGGTCGGTGTAGCCCCCGGCATAGCCGACCGCAGTCGACATCACACCCGGGATTTTCCAGAAGAGCCGCTCGGCACCCCAAAAACAACCCATGCCGAACACGGCCTCGACCGCCCCCACGGGGAATGGTGGCTGCAAAGGCGCGCCATTCACGAAGTGCCGATTGCTGATCGACAAGGGAGTGCTGCGCCCCGGAAGAGCATCCTCGGCGCTGACGAGTTCGGTTTTGCGACGGAAGAGTGACATGAGCGAATTCTGCGGTGCGCGCGCCGCCGCTTCAAGCGGCGCGCCGGTTACAAACGTCGCGCCGGTTGTGATTGTCGGCCGGGCTGCGTACCCTTTGCGGCCATGACCACCTGTCACAGCCACAATTTGCGCGCGCCCGCCAGCGCCGCGCCCAAGCCCTACGGCGTGCGCGTCTCGCTGCGCGACGGTGACCCCTTCCGTAAGCTGCTCGGTGCCGACTGGAGTCGCACGCACTGGTTCGAAACGATGCTCGAGCGCGATGCGGCGCTCGCCGAGATGAGTCGCAAGCACGAGTATTCGCGTCCGGGCGATCGCCCTGCGCTCCATTACGAGAAGGTCGTGAACCTCGCCTCGCGCCGTCGCGACCAGGCCTAGCGCGGCCGCGACTAAAACGTGCGGCCCAGGAACAGGTAGAACGTGTTCTCGCCGCCCTCGCCAAAGCCCGAACCCAAATAGACGGGCCCGAGCAGGGTATCGAAGCCAAAGAAAACGCTGCCCTGTTTGAGCGCCGAACCGAAACCGATCTCGCTGCGCTCATTCCACACATTGCCGGCCTCGAGCGAGACTCCAAGGTAGGCGGGTACGTTCAAAAATCCCTCGCCGCCCCGCCCGATCTGCCGGTAATACATGGCGCGCGCGATGGCGTAATGACGACCACTGATCGAGTCGGGCGCGAGCGCCGACAGATTCAGGAAACCGCCGAGCGGGAACAGCGTGCGGATGTTGCCGCTCGCCGACTCGATGTTGGTCCCGAACGAACTCCACAACACAGCCGTGTTGCGCCCACTCGATCGCGCGGCAAGCCAATCGACGGTGATGAGATCGGAGCGCTGCGCAGAACCCAAGCTTGGAGCCTCGGCCCGCCACTCGGCGACCAAATATTGTCCGCGACGCGGAAAGTTGCGGTTATCGAGCTCGTCATAGGACAACCGACCAAAGTATTCGCGCACGTCGAAGTCGCGGACGGCAGGCACCAGAGGATCGCCGATCCGCAGCCGCGTGCGCCCGGTGATCCGCCGCAAGCCCGCCCGCCACTCGCCCCAGTTGGAAAACTCGCGGCCGATATCGACTCCGTATTCCGTGGTGCGCAACCGATATTCGGCGCGGCGCTCACCGGCCTCGAGTAACGGCACGTTGCGCAACTCGAAACGCGCCTGTGGCAGCAAAAACCAGCGCGCCGCGTCACCGACCGGGAGGTGAAACTCGGTGGCGATCTTGGGTTCGGAGCCCACCTGCAGATCCCAAACCCACTCGGCGGCAAGCGGACCGATATCGGCCAACACGAAGCGAGCCGCGGCGTTGTAACTGGAATTACCCTTGAAATCGTCCTCGAGATTGAGGCCGATCCGCATGTAGTTCGGCCCCCAGGAATTGCGCTTGGCGCTCAATTCCAGCGTGTCGCCGTTCTGACCGGCGCGCAGTCGATAGTCCACGCTCTCGAAGTTACCGCGACCATAGAGGGTCCCGAGCCCGGCATCCAAACCGAGCGCACTCGAGGTGTCGGTGAAGCCGGAGCGCAACAACCGCTCATAGCGCAGCGAGTCAGCGGCCACCTGAACCTCGGTCACCCGCGGCGCGCCACCACGTACCGCTGCGCGCGCGGCGAGATAGTTCGAGTATTCACGTTCGTCGAAGCGCAGCGCGCCCAACTTATCGAGCGCCCCACGCGCTGCCTCCTCACCCAGCGCCACCGCGCGCGGCACGATATCGAAATCGAAACTCGAGGCCTCGCCAAGCTGCGGCGCGAGCAAGATATCTGCAGGCTGCAACGTGCGAAGTTGTGCATCGCTGCCACGGCGGATGAGGATCGACAGCATCTGATTGGAGATGGTCGCCACGGAGTCGAGCGTGTCGCGCTTGCGCAGCGGAAAGCCGACATCGACCACGATGAGCACATCGACGCCCATACTGCGCGCAATCTCGACCGGCAAATTGTTGGCGAGTCCACCATCGACGAGCAGACGACCAGCGATCTCCACCGGCGCGAACACACCCGGCACCGCGAGACTTGCGCGCATCGAGGTGACGAGATCGCCGCTGGCGAGCTCGATGGGATCGCCGGTTTCGAGGTCGGTCGCCACCGCGCGAAACGGCGTCGGCAGTTGGTCAAAGTTTTCGATTCGTGCGGCAGGTACCGTGACACGGCGCAGCGCTTGGGTGAGTCGCTGACCCGAGACCAAGCCCTTGGGCAGGCGGAAAGTACCGCCCTTGAGCCCGACTGGAAAATTCACCAGAAAATTTTGATCTTCGCTTTTACGCCTGAAACTCAAGCGGTCACGCGGCGCCGGCTCGCGAAACGCTTGTCGCCATTCGCTGGACTCGACCAGTGTGGCGATATCGTTGGCGGACAAGCCACTCGCGTACAAGCCACCGACCAACGCACCCATGCTGGTCCCGGCGATGGCATCGATCGGAATGCGCTCGGCCTCGAGTACCTTGAGGACGCCGACGTGTGCGGCACCGCGCGCCCCACCGCCCGAGAGCACCAGACCCACGCGCGGCCGTTCGGCAGCCGCGGCCCACGGGGTGGCAAGTGGCGAGGCCACCATCGCAAACAGCACGAGCAAGGCAACATGACGAAGTGGGCGCACGAAGCGAAGGATAGCAAGCGATAATGCCCGCATGCTCGTTACCACCCTCGCCGTCCTGGTCGCGGCGACCGTATCGCCCGTCTCGGCGACCACTCTCGATGAGGTGGTGGTGACCGCGCGTCGCCGTGAACAACGCCTGATCGATGTGGCCGCCAGCCTCAGCCGTATCACGCCAGGCATCACCGGCGCACTCGACCTCGCTCACCCCGCTGAGAGTCTGAATCGCATCCCCGGGGTGGTGCTGCAGCGCGGCAGCGGACAGGAGAGCCTGCTCGCCATTCGTTCACCGGTGCTCACGGGGTCAGGGGCCTGCGGCGCCTTCCTGATGCTCGAGGACGGTTTTGCTTTGCGACCCACCGGCTTTTGCAACATCAACCAATTGTTCGAGGTCAACACCACGCAAGCCGCAGCGATCGAAGTATTACGGGGGCCGGGCAGTGCCGTGCATGCCGCCAATGCCGTGCACGGCGTCATCAATATTTTGACCCCGCAGGTACGCGAACTTGCCGGGCTGCGGATCACGGCAACGACCGGATCCGATGATTTTCACTCGGTGACCCTCGCAACGGCCCGCAACGACTACGCCGTGCAGGCGCTCATCAGACACGATGGAGGATTTCGTACTGACTCGGCGAGCACGGACTACAAACTGCAGCTGCTGCATGATCGCGAATTCCGCGACGGACGACTGCGCTTGCGCGCAGCGGCCACGCGTCTCGATCAGGATACGGCGGGCTTCATCCGCGGCTTCGCGGCGTATCGCGACCCGTCGCTGCGGCGCTCGAATCCGAACCCCGAAGCCTTTCGCGATGCCGAGAGCCGGCGCGTTTCGGCGGCGTGGTCACGCGCAAGCTGCGCCGACTGCAGCGACGAAGTACGCACCATCCTGCGCGACTCGTCGATGACATTCCTGCAGCATTTTTTGCTCGGCAAGCCGCTCGAATACAACGCACAACGCAGCGCAGCCTTCGCGCTCTCGCGCAGTCGCCCGATGGGGTCAAACGGTCTCTCGTGGCGCCTCGCGCTCGATGCCGAGTGGGCAGCGACGCAACTGCTCGAAATTCAGAACGGCCCGACGCTCGAGGGCAGCGCAGCCGCCCGTGCTATTCGCCCGGCAGGGCGTCACTACGACTACTCAGTGGATGTGGCGACCGTCGGCGCGAGCGCGGGCCTCGAACAGCACGTTGACGATTGGCTCTGGCGTCTCGCGCTACGCGCCGATCGCACGGCGTATCGCTACGATAATCGCATGCGCGATGGCAACACCGCGGAGGACGGCTCGCCCTGCCCCGGCGGCTGTCTTTACAGTCGCCCCGCAAATCGCCGCGATCACTACTCGCAGCTCACGCCGCGCGCCGAGCTCATCAAACATTTGAGCGCATCGCAGCATCTCTATGCCGTACTGGCCGAGGGCTTTCGGCCGCCGGAAATTACCGAGCTTTATCGCCTGCAGCGCAGCCAGTCGGTGGCGGAGCTTGGCGCAGAGCGCCTGCGCAGCGCCGAACTCGGCTGGCGCTTTGTGATGGGCAGAGCGCCCGCGCTTGCCGGCAGCGTCGCACTCTATCGAGCGCGCAAGACCGAGGTCATCCTGCGCGACACCAACGGCTTCAATGTCAGCGGCGGTCGCACGCGACACGAAGGCCTCGAGTACGAGCTCGATTGGTTCGCACTCGCGGATTTACAGGTTCGCGTCAGCGGCACTTGGGCGCGCCATCGTTATGATTTCTCGCGCGTCATCGAAGGTGGCGAGACGATTGTTGCGGGCCGCGACATCGACACCGCACCGCGCAGCATTCATCGGCTGGCCGTCGAGCTCAGACCACAAGCGGCGCTCGCGATCGAAATCGAGGCGCGTCGCACAGGCGATTATTTTGCCGATGCGGCCAACGAGCGGCGGCAACCGGCGCAAGTCGCACTGCGCCTGAACGCGCGCTGGCAAGTTGCAGATGACATGGGCCTGAATCTCGAGCTTGAGAACCCCACCGACCAGCGCCTCGCTGATCGTACCGATTACGCGCAGGGCGACTGGCGCTACTTTCCGGCGCGCGGTCGCAGCGTTTATTTTGGGGTTGACTGGCGCCGCCGCTGAGATACTTGACCGCGCGGAATCTGCTGCGTGATGCAGTGGATGTTGCCCCCGCCAAGCAAAATTTCGCGTGCCGGTACGCCCACCACCCGGCGCTGCGGAAAGATCTGCTGCAATTGCGCGAGCACGCGGGCATCGAGTCGCGGATCGAGCAGCGGTACCACCACACCGCCGTTGGCGATATAGAAATTCACGTAGCTGGCAGCGAGCCGCTCGCCGCCACGGCGCGGTTTGCTGCCCGCACGAGGCCTGAGCCCCGCGGCCTCGATCGCGCTCATCGCCAGCGGACCCGGTATCGGAATCTTGTGAACTTTGAACCGTCGCCCGCGCGCATCGCGGGAATCGCTCAGGCGCACAAAAGCATCACGCGAAGACGCATATTGGGGGTCGCGGCGATCATCACACCAGAGCAGCGCAATCTCGCCGGGCGCAACGAAGCACGCGAGGTTATCGATATGCCCGTCGGTCTCGTCGTTGAAAACCCCGCGCCCCAGCCAAATAATTTGCGTAGCTGATGTGTAGGCGCGCAGCAAAGTTTCGATCTGCCGACGACCGAGTTGCGGGTTGCGATTGGCGTTGAGCAGACACTCTTCGGTGACCAGCAGCGTGCCCTCGCCATCCGCGTGGATCGACCCGCCCTCGCACACCAACGGCGCGCGATAACGGGCGAGCCCTTCGACATCGAGTACGCGGCGCGCAACGAGCTCATCGCGATCCCAAGGAAAATACAGACCGCCGTTGAGTCCGCCCCAGGCGTTGAAGTGCCAGTCGACACCACGAACCTCGCCATGCCGATTCACGACACCCGTGGGACCGACATCGCGCATCCAGGCGTCGTCGCTCTCGAGACGCAGCACGCGAATCCGCGGCTCAAGCGCCCGCCGCGCCGCAGTGTGGTGCGCAGGTGCCACGCCCACACTGACGGGCTCGAACTGCGCGATCGCATGGGCGACGGCCGCGAACGCACGCTGCGCCGGCGCCGCCTGCTCGCGCCAGTTATCCGGGCGCGTGGGCCACAGCATCCAGCAGCCGCGGTGGGGCTCGAACTCCCCGGGCATGCGAAAGCCGTCGGCCGCGGGCGTCGAGGCCATCGGTGCGCTCATGGGCGTGGTTGCCTCATGGGGGAGATTCTAGCGAAGCCACGCTGTAGAATCCGCGCCACGCCACGGCGGGGGTTTTTGAAAAATCGCCGGGCGTTTCAGAAGGAGTTTCGCGACATGACGACGGCTGCAAAAGTCACGCTGGCGCCGCCCGCTGGCGGCGCCAAGATCACCATCAAAGACGGCAAATTGTCCGTCCCTAACAACCCGATCATTCCCTACATCGAAGGCGACGGCACGGGCCCGGATATCTGGCGCTCGAGCGTACGCGTCCTCGACGCTGCCGTCGCCAAAGCTTACGGTGGCAAGCGCAAGATCCATTGGCTGGAAGTTTACGCCGGCGAAAAGTCGAACAAACTTTTTAATACCTGGCTGCCCGATGAAACGGTCGCCGCCTGTCGCGAATATCTGGTATCGATCAAAGGGCCGCTGACGACGCCGGTGGGCGGCGGCATCCGTTCGCTCAACGTAGCCCTGCGCCAACTGCTCGACCTGTACGTCTGCCTGCGTCCGGTGCGCTGGTTCAAGGGTGTGCCCTCGCCCGTCAAGGCCCCGGAAAAGGTCGATATGGTGATCTTCCGCGAGAACACCGAAGACATCTACGCAGGGATCGAATTCGAACTCGGCTCGGACGAGAACAAAAAATTCAAGGAACTCTTCAAAGCGAATTTTCCCAAGGCTTACGCCAAGATTCGCTTCCCCGAGACCTCGGGCATCGGCATCAAGCCAGTGTCACTCGAGGGCACCGAGCGCCTGTTCCGTGCGGCGGTCGAATACGCCGTTGCCAACAAGCGCAAGAGCGTGACCATCGTCCACAAGGGCAACATCCAGAAGTTCACCGAAGGTGCGTTCCGCAACTGGTCCTACGCGCTCGCCGAGCGCGAGTTTCCGGGCCAGACCTATGGTTGGGAACAGTGGGAGCGGACCAAGGCTGCACATGGCGAACAGGCGGCAAATGCCGAAATGGATGCAGCAAAGAAATCGGACAAGATCATCATCAAAGATGCCATTGCCGATATCACGCTGCAGCAAGTGCTCACGCGGCCTGACGAATTCGACGTGCTCACCACCTGCAATCTCAATGGCGACTATCTCTCCGACGCGCTCGCCGCTCAGGTGGGTGGCATCGGCATTGCACCGGGCGCCAACATCAACTACGTCACGGGTCATGCCGTGTTCGAAGCCACGCACGGTACGGCGCCGAAATACGCCGACCTCGACAAGGTCAATCCGGGATCGGTGCTGCTTTCGGGCGAGATGATGCTGCGCTACATGGGCTGGACCGAGGCGGCCGACGCTGTCATCACCGCCATGGATCGCACCATCGGTCAAAAGACCGTGACCTACGATTTCGCGCGGTTGATGGCCGACGCGAAAGAGGTCAAGTGCAGCGAGTTTGGCGACGCGCTGATCGCCAACCTGTAAGCGCATCACGGCGTCCGCCGGGGTACTGATCGATCGCGGATCCCGGCGGCTGACCGCCGCGCTCACGGCCCTGAGCCGGTTTGGCAGATCACCAAGCCGGCACTCTGCGGTGGCGCGCCCCCGCGTTCGATGCTAGGGTTGGGACATGCAAGCCCGCACCCCCGATGACGTTGTGGTCACCCCTCGCGATCTGCGTTTCAGCACGCAACAGGCGCGCAATCAATATTGGCTCGGCGGTGACCCGGTGGGCACGGCGGTTCTTAACGCCCTGTCGCTGACTTTTCCCGACGGCGAAAAAATGTTCATGGATGCCGTGCGGCATTTTGGCGGCCAGCTCTCCGGCAAGCTTGCCGAGGACGTCAGGCATTTTCTGGCGCAGGAAGCCGCCCACGCGCGCGAACACCATGCGCTCAACGCCATCGTCGACCCGACCAAATATCCGGTCGAAGAAATCCTCACCAAGGTTCGCGAGCGCATCGCTCTCACTCGCTCGAAGGGTCCCTACGCGATCCTGCTGTCAACGATCGCACTCGAACATTTCACGGCGATGATGGCCGACATGCACATGCAGAACCGCGGCCTGTTTGCCAACGCCGACCCCGAGATCGCCCGGCTGTGGCGTTGGCATGCGCTCGAAGAAACCGAACACAAGGCGGTGGCCTACGACGTCTTCCTCGAGGCAACCCGGCACTGGTCGGCGTTCAAGCGCTATCGATTGCGCTGTCTCTCGATGGCGTACATCACCTTCCATTTCACGCGCAACATCGCGAACCACGCCTCACGCCTGCTTGAGGCCGACGGCTATAGCGCGCGCGAAGCCCGCAAGGCCGTGCGCCGTTTTCTTTGGAGTGATCCCGGTCTTTTCCGTCGCGGCTGGCGCAGCTACATCGCCTGGTACCGACCGGGCTTTCACCCCTGGGATCTCGACAACCGCGCCGAGCTCGCCGACTGGCGCGCGGAATTCGACGCCTCCTGAGCACAGCCGGGTGCGCCCGGCCATTCGGCAATCCAGCGTCTGATCAACTCGAGGCCCTCGCGATGCACGAGGCTGCGGCCGAGTTCCGGCATCATTTCGCCGGGGTCATGCGCGGCCAGTCGGTAAACCATGATCGACTCATCGGGCCGACCGGGAACGAGGTCGAATTTTTTGTTGCCGGTGCCACGACCTGCCGCTACGGGCGATTTGCAGACCCCAAGCGCGATCGGCGCAGTTTCCGCGGCATCTAGGGCGAGTCCCGAGGTGTCCGCTGGTCCCTGCCGGTTATGGCAATGCCCACAATTGATGTCGAGATAGGCACGGGCTCGCGCCTCGAGCGAAGCCGACTCGTCGCCCCACAGCGCGGCGCGCGACCCACCGCTCGACGCTGACTCTGCGCGGGCGGCAACGTCCAACAACCCCAATTGCTCCAGATGAGCCAGCTGATTTTTTTGACCCACTTCGCCGCCATAGTCATGTTCGCGATCGAGGTGACGGAAATTCAGACCAATCGGCGCCAGCGTCGCACGCTTGACGTCGGTCGCATGACAGGCCGCGCACTGATTGATATCAGGTACCACGTAGTCGAACTTACCGATGCCTGCGAGTTCGAGCGGAATGATCTCCCCCACACGTTGCAGGCGCGCAGTGCGCTGCGAGTCGTCCCAGACATAAGACACCGCTTGCCAACCCTGCGCACGCTGCACCAACAAGCGCGTCTCGATGAGCTGTACTTGGTCGAGCACGAGGCGCCCGCCCGCGAGCACGCCGATCGCTTCGGCGGTCGCTCGCAAGGCCCCTTGGGAAGCACCCGCGGCATTGCCGGCGTCGCGGCGTGGGTAATAGAAAGTTTTACTGAGGATGCTGCCGACGGGCAGCTGCAGCGCGCCATCGGCGCCATAGCCCGCGCGCGTGCCGGCAGGCAGCCAGACCGTACGCAGCTTGTGCGCATAATCACTGAAGAGCGGCGTATTGAGCTCGTACGGGATCACGCCGTCGGTCGGGCCAAGCACACCCGCGCGGATCTGCAGCAGCCGCCACTCGGCGAGCGTCGCCGGATTGCGCTCGGCGTGAAACACCGGCTGCGCCTCCTGCGGCGCGCAGCCGGCGAGGAACGCAGCGAGCGCAAGCACCGAGCTCAGGGCGGTCAACCTGGCCAGCGCGCGCGGCCCTTGAAGCGACTGCGGCCCCTGCAGCGACCGACCACTCAACGCTCGAGCTCCACCGCCCTCAACGCGGCGAGCGTACAGTCAAAGCCCTCGCTGGTCAGACTCGGGTTGCGATACTTGCCCGGCCCGTCGGCATTGAGCACCGGCCCCGCGTCGCGCACGCAGAGTGCAAGGTCGGGCGGCAGCTTGCCGCCCTGCAATCTCTTTGGATCGCGATAGCCGTCCCACAATACGGCCGGAAAACGCCCGCCGAGTCCAAACATGGCGAGCTTCAGCGTCTTGAGATCGAGTCCGTCCGGCGAGTCGCCGCCACCCGAAAAACGATTGCCATGGACATGGATGGCTTCGGGATAGGGATCGAAGTCCTTGGCGACGCCCTCGTTGGTCATGTACCCGGTCGAGAAATAGCTCGAAATGATGATGTGTGCCGTGGCGTTGTCGCGCAACTCGTTATCGAAGATTTCGACCGAGTCGTTGGAGTTGATGACGACCCCCGAGCCCGCCGGAACACTCGCGACCGGCGTGCCCCTCGCCCCGAAGTTCGCCGTATTGTTGGCGTAGATTCGGTTGCGAAAGACCCGGGTGCCCTCGCCGCGCTGCGGCAGGTTCGGCATGTTGAAGACGAGAATACCGCCGGTGTTCAGGGTGACGTCGTTTTCATAGACATCGGCGCGACGCGAATTCTCGATCTCGATCCCGGCGACGTTTTGGCGCGCTTGGTTGCGCCGTACCACGATATCTTCGGACTGCCCAACATAAATGCCAGCATCCGAAGCGCCGATGACGAGGCAATCTTCGATGAGCACATTGCGCGTGCGCACCGGATAGAGGCCATAGGCGCCGTTGCGGGTGCTCGGCCCACCCGTCCACTCGATGCGCAGGCCACGCAAGGTAATACGCTCGCCCTCGTTGATCTTGACCGCATCGCCGCCGGTGTCTTCGATCGCGAGATTTTCGAGCGTGAAATCACTGGCGTTGACCAGCAGGCCCTCGGCACCCACGCGCTGAGCTTTGAAAGACAGCACCGTCGCGTTCATGCCCGCGCCGCGGATCGTCACGCCGCTCACACGCAGGCTGAGACTGCGATCAAGTACGTGTCGTCCGGCCGGGATTTCAATGATCTCGCCCGGCTTGGCATCGAGCAGTTTTTCCTGCAGCTCGCGTTGAAAACGACCAAGCTCCGCCGCTGCCTGCCCGACCGACGACCGCTGGCCGCAGCCCGCAAGCCAGCCGAGCAGCGCGAGCGCAGCCACCGCAAGCCTCATGACCCCTCGCCTCATGCCCCAGGCCCCGCTGCGGCAATCTCCAGGGCGCGCGCGAGATCCGCCTTGAGATCTTCGACATTCTCGAGGCCGACCGAGAGGCGCACGGTACCCTCGCCGATCTCGGCGGCGCGCAGCTGTTCGGCAGAGAAATCTTTGGGCTGCATCATCTGCGGCGGCATGACGAGCGATTCGGTGGAGCCAAAACTTGGTGTGCGGGCGAACAGTTGCAGGGCTTCGGCGAAGCGTCGACCACCCTCGTAGCCCGCCTTGAGATCGACACAAATCACCGTACCGAAATCACGCATCTGCTGTCGCGCCAGTGCGTGCTTCGGGCTCGACTCGAGACCCGGGTAGCGTACTTTCGTACAACCCGGATGTTGCTCGAGAAATCGCGCGACCGCGAGTGCTGCGGCCGACTGCGCCCGATAGCGCACGAAGTAGGTCTTCATGCCACGCACCATCAGCGATGCCGAGAGCGGATCGAGTTGGGCACCGAACAGACGGTAGTCAGCCCGCAACAGATCGAGACGCGCACGATCGGCGATCACTGCACCGCCCATGACATCGCCTGCACCCGTGGTGAATTTGGTGAGGCTGTGCACGAAGAAATCGACCGGGAATTCTCCGTGTTGATGAAAACCTGCGGCCGTATTGTCGAGCACGGTCAGAGCGCCGTGCGTCTGCGCGAGCCGCGTGATGCTCGCGATATCGGCGATTTTATTGACCGGATTAGTCGGGCTTTCGAAGAAGACGAGCTTGGTACGCCGCGAGGCCAGCTCATTCTCTAGGCCCTCGAGATCGTCGATCGACAGCATGCTGTGCGTGACCCCGAACCGCGTCAGCATCTTGCGAATGATCTGCCGCGTCGGCCCGTAGCCTTCGACGAAGAAAATCACGTGATTGCGCGCTTCGGTCAGACCAAACAGCGTCTGCGTGACGGCATTGACGCCGGAGGCGCTCGCCAGACAGTCCTCGCGTCCTTGCAAATCCGCGAGCAACAACTCGAGCTGACGAACTGTCGGATTGCTGATTCGGGAATAAAAGAAACCCGCCCGTTCGCCGCGCAATAGACGCAGCCCCTCCTCGATGCTGTCGGTTTCCCACTTCACGTTTTGGAAAACCGGCAGGTTCAACGGGTGGTTATCGGCCGGCAGCTCAATATTAGGCGGGTGATTGATCCGTGTTTCGTCTTTCATCCATTACCATCACGTCGGGCCATTTGTTCCTCGCGCTCGCGGCGCTTTTCTTCGCGCTTCATGTAAAGCGTCGACAGCACCACCCCGATGGCGACGATCAACACCATGATGGTGGCGAGCGCATTGATGTCGGGACTGACGCCGCGCCGCACCCGCGAGAAAATCTCCATCGGCAACGTGGACGATCCCGGGCCGGCGACGAACTGCGAAATGACCACGTCGTCCCAAGAGAGCGTAAAGGCGAGCAACCAGCCCGACACCAGCGCCGGCAGGATGAGCGGCAAGGTAATACGGAAAAACACCGTCGCAGGTCTGGCACCCAAATCCAGTGCCGCCTCTTCGAGAACGTCGTCAAAACCTGCGAGTCGCGACTGCACGACCACGGTTACGTAGGCCATGGCAAAAGTGATGTGCGCGATGGTGATGGTGAGCATCCCGCGGCCCTCGGGCCAGCCAATCAGCTGCTCGAGCGAGACAAACAGCAGCAGCATCGCAATGCCCGTGATCACTTCGGGCATGACGAGCGGCGCCGTAGTCATCGCCGACAGGAACGCGCGACCGCGAAACGGCCCGAAACGTGTGAGCACCAATCCCGCGATCGTGCCGAGAATCACCGCCCCCGTCGCGGTCATGGCAGCGACCAGCACACTGATCCACGCCGCGCCCAATAATTGGTCGTTTTCGAGCAGGCGGACATACCAGCGCAGCGTCGGCGAGTTGGGCGAGTCCCAAACCGTCACCAGCCTGGAGTTATTGAACGAGAACACAATCATCGAGAGGATGGGCACGTAGAGAAACGCGAGCCCGAGCCCCAGCATGCCGTTACGGAACCAACCGCGTCTCATGAGCGTACCTTCATCGTCGTGCCGCCTGGAGTTCGCGCCGCTGATACCGCTGGAAGAGCATGATCGGAATCAACAACATGATCAGCAGTGCAATCGCGACCGCACTCGCCACCGGCCAGTTGCGCGCGCCAAAGAATTGCGCCGACAGCACGGTGCCGATCATCAATTGATCCGTTCGACCGAGCAGCGAGGGGATCACGTACTCACCGACCGCCGGGATGAACACCAGCAAACAGCCGGCCACGATGCCGGGCATGGAGAGTGGCAGCGTGATCCAAAAGAAAGACTTGACGGGTGAGGCGCCGAGATCCGCTGCGGCCTCGAGCAAAGTCAGGTCATGCTTCTCGAGGTTAGAATACAGCGGCAAGATCATGAACGGCAGATACGAATAGACGATGCCGATGTAGACCGCGAAATCGGTATAGAGCAAGGTGAGCGGCTGATCGATGATGCCGAGCGCGAGCAAGCTGTTATTGATCACGCCGTTGGTTTTCAGCAGACCGATCCACGCGTAGACTCGCAGCAGGAACGAGGTCCAAAACGGCAGGATGATCAGCATCAAAAACAGATTGCGGGTCGTGGGCGGGCAGCGCGCGATCGCATAGGCCATCGGATAGCCAACCAGTAGGCAGAGCACGGTCGAGATCGCCGCGACCTTTACCGAATACAGAAAGGTCCCGAGGTATAGCGGATCGTCGAGCAACACCTCGTAATTCGAGAAATTGAGTGTGGCAACGAAGCGCTGGGTTTCTTCGACCCAGGAGAAGAGCGGCGCGTAGCCCGGCTGGATCGGCTGCATCCAAGAAAACGAAATCTTGAAGACGATCAGGAACGGGATCGCGAAGAACAGCAACAGCCAGAAATAGGGAACGCCGATGACGAGGCGTTTGCCGAACCAGACCTGCAGCGTCTCGAGCGCCTTGTTCATAGCTTGAGACTCATGATTTGAGCTTCATGGGCTCAGACCGTCAGCACCACAGGGCTCGAAGGGTGCCAGGACAGATACACCATTTCGTCCCAGACGATACGCTCGTCGGCATGACGCTCGGTATTCGGGATGGTCACGCGTACCAGCCGGCCGGATTCGAGGCGCACGAGATACACCGACATATCTCCCATGTAGGCGATTTCTTTGACTGTGCCGCGCGTCCGGTTCTCGGTGGCTGCGAGTTCGCTGCGTGTGAGCTCGATTTTTTCCGGACGGATGGCGACCGCCACTTTGGCCTCCGGCGCAGCACTGATGCCGTGGTTCACGTAGACCGTGGCGTCGAGTTCGGGGCAGCGAATGCGTACATGGCCAGGCTCGTCCTCAGTGAGCTGCCCTTCGAACATGTTCACCGAACCGATGAAGTCGGCCACGAAGCGCGAACTCGGGAATTCGTAAATATCGGTGGGCGTACCGACCTGGACAATCTGCCCCTTGTTCATGACGCCGATGCGCGACGCCAGCGTCATCGCCTCCTCCTGATCGTGGGTCACCACGACGAAGGTGACGCCGAGTTGCTCCTGCAAATTGATGAGCTCGAACTGCGTGTACTCGCGAAGTTTCTTGTCGAGCGCACCCAGTGGCTCATCGAGCAACAAGAGCTTGGGTTTTTTGATGAGCGCACGCGCGAGGGCCACGCGTTGTCGCTGACCACCCGATAGCTGATGCGGCTTGCGACGTGCGAACTCGCCGAGCTTGACGATCTCGAGCATCTCGCCGACGCGTCGTTCGATCTCGGTCTTGCCGAGACCTTCCTGCTCGAGTCCAAATGCCACGTTCTTCGCCACCGTCATGTGCGGGAAGAGTGCATAGGACTGGAACATCATGTTGACCGGCCGCTCATAGGGCGGGATACCAGCCATATCCTGACCATCGATCAGGATGCGCCCTGCGGTCGGCGATTCGAATCCGGCGAGCATGCGCAGCAAGGTGGTCTTGCCGCAGCCAGACCCACCGAGCAGACAAAAGATTTCGCCTTTGAAGATACTGAGCGAGACGCTGTCGACCGCGACGAAATCACCGAAGCGCTTTGTGACGCCTTCAATGCGGACATATTCCTGCCCGCGGTCGACCGTTTTTTGCGACATGTCCCGCCCCCTCGAGAATGTCCGGGCCGCGCGGAGCGAGCACTCCGCGCGGCCGCCATTTTGTTGCCCGGGTCTATTGACCGGCCTTGAAGCGCGTCCAGGTGGCAGTCAACTGCTGCGTGAACGCGTCGCTCTCGGCGAGATCCACGTTGAGCTTCGGCTTCACCTCGGCAGTCGGGTAGATACCGGGATCCGCAAGAATCTCCGGCTTGACCATCGACACCGACGCGGCATTGCTGCTCGCATAGTTGACGTAGTTGGTGTTCTTCGCTGCGACGTCAAGACGCAGCAAGTAATCGATGAACGCATAGGCGTTGGCGACGTTCTTGGCATCCTTCGGAATCGCTAGCATGTCGAAGAACATCACCGCGCCTTCGCGCGGGATCTTGTACGCCACTTCAACCTTGTTGTTGGCCTCGGCGGCACGATCGCGCGCCTGCAACACGTCCCCCGACCAGCCGAGCGTCAAGCAAATCTCGCCGTTGGCGAGGTCGTCGATGTACTTCGACGAGTGTACATATTTGATGAATGGACGAATCGAAAGCAACAGCTTCTCGGCAGCAGCCAGATCTTCGGGGCTTTCGCTGTTCGGATCCTTGCCAAGATAAATGAGGACGGTGCCGAGCACTTCCGAGGGGGCATCGAGAATCGACACGCCACAATCTTTGAACTTGGAGACAGCCTTCGGATCGTAGAACATCGCAAAGCTGTCGACCGGCGCGTCAGGCATGCGCTCCTTGATCTTTGCGACGTTGTACCCTACACCCGAAGTGCCCCAAAGATAATTCACCGAGTGCTCGTTGCCCGGATCGTGGCGCGCGATCTGCGCAGTGAGCTCCGGATCGAGGTTCTTGAGATTCGGCAACTTGCTCTTGTCGAGCTTCTGGAAAATGCCCGCCTTGATCTGCCGCTCGAGGAACGAGGCCGAAGGCACGACGATGTCATAACCCGTGCTGCCTGCGAGCAACTTGGTCTCGAGTACCTCGTTCGAGTCGAACACGTCATAGGTCACATCGATGCCGGTTTCCTTCTCAAAATCGGCGATCACCGATTCGTCGATGTAATCGGACCAGTTGTAGACGTTGAGGACCTTGGCCTCTGCGGCTTCTTCCTTCTTGCCGCCACAGGCAGCGAGCAGGACGGCCACCGACACAGCGGCAATGACGGTACGGACAGCGTTTTTCATAGTCGAGCAGACTCCGGAGATAGGCCGCGATCTGCGGCGACGAAGTCGCTTTTATAACGCAGCGCTCGGACCTATGAAAGCCTGCCCTGCCTCAGCCTGGCAGCCAGCCGTCTTGCGCGAGGCCGGCGTGCAGTTGGTCGAGCGTCAGCGCTGCCTTGCTGATGAGTTCGTCGATCTCGCCGCGGGTAATGACCAAGGGCGGGGCCACGATCAAGGTATCCCAGACCGCGCGCATCACGAGCCCATTGCGGATTGCAAGATCGCGGCCGCGCGTACCAACGGTACCGCGCTCCTTGAAGAACTGTCGCGAGGGTTTCGCGGGTACCAGTTCGAGTGCACCAAAAAGGCCTAAGGTTCGCGCTTCGCCGACCAGAGGATGCGCGGCAAGCTCGCGCCAACGTGCCGCCCAGTACGGTGCGAGATCCTCACGTACCCGCTCGATCACCCGCTCGCGTTGCAGGATGTCGAGATTGGCCAGTGCCACCGCGGCCGCCACCGGATGACCCGAATAGGTGTAGCCGTGGGCGAACTCGCCGCCCGTCTCGATGAAGACCTCGGCCACGCGATCGCTCACCATCAGCGCGCCCAAGGGCTGATAGCCCGAGGTGATTGCTTTGGCGAGTGTCATGAAATCGGGTCGGGTGCCGTAGTGCTCGCAGCCAAACCAGCAACCGGTGCGCCCGAAGCCGCAGATCACCTCATCCGAAGCAAACAAAATGCCGTAGTTGTCGATGATGCGTTGCACCTCGGGCCAGTAGGTTTCCGGCGGAATAATCACCCCGCCCGCCCCCTGCACCGGCTCGCCAATGAAAGCGGCGATACGCTGCGGTCCGATCTCGAGAATCTTGGCCTCGAGTTCACGCGCGACGCGCAAGCCGAACTCGGCCGGCTCGAGATCGCCGCCGCACTCGAACCAATAGGGCTGACCAACATGCACGATGTCCGGAATCGGCAGTCCACCCTGTGCGTGCATGGCTTTCATGCCGCCGAGCGATGCACCCGCCATGGTGCTGCCGTGGTAGCCGTTCCAGCGACCGATGATCACCGTGCGCTCGGGCTCGCCGCGCAGCGCCCAGTAGCGACGAGCGAGCCGCACGAAGGTGTCGTTCGACTCGCTGCCCGAGCCAGTAAAAAACACGTGTTTGAACTGCGACGGCGACAACTCGGCGAGTCGTGCGGTAAGTTCGATCGCCGGCGGATTGGCGCATTGAAAAAAGCTGTTGTAGTACGGCAGCTCCTGCATTTGCCGATAGGCGGCTTCGGCGAGCTCGGGCCGCCCATAGCCGAGCGCGACGCACCACAATCCCGACATGCCATCGAGAATGCGATTGCCCTCGCTGTCATACAAATAAACCCCCTCAGCGCGCGTGATCACGCGCGTGCCGCGGGCCGCGAGGGCGCGCGTGTCGGTGAAGGGATGCAGATAGTGCGCGGCGTCTAGCGCCTGCCACTCGCGGGTCGTACGCGGTTTGGAGGAAGCAGCCATCGCCGCATCTTAATCGCTAAGTCGACTTGGGCGCGCCGTCGCGAGGTCTGCTCAGACGTTGAGCAACAAGTGCTCGCGCTCCCACGAACTGATCACCTGCAGGAAGACCTCGTACTCGGCCTCCTTC
This sequence comes from Gammaproteobacteria bacterium, assembly GCA_016874175.1. Lineage (GTDB taxonomy): Bacteria > Pseudomonadota > Gammaproteobacteria > Steroidobacterales > Steroidobacteraceae > UBA964. The sequence goes on from VGUP01000014.1 coordinate 18,728, forward strand.
ACCAGCGTGAACGCCGACACGAAACTCTCGCCGAGAATCTCGATCAAGGGATCGCACTCGCGCAGCAGGCGAATGGCCTCATCGAGGCTGCGTGGCAACGAGAACGGCAAATCGTGGGCGCTGCCGGTGATCGGTTCGGTGGGCGACAACCCCTGCACCATGCCGAGGTAACCGCAGGCGAGCGAGGCGGCGCTCGCGAGATAGGGGTTGGCATCGGCACCCGACAAGCGATTCTCGACACGACGCGACTGCGGGTCCGACCCGGGTATGCGCAAACCTGCGGTGCGATTGTCGTAGCCCCACTGCACGTTGATCGGCGCCACCTGAAAGCGCGTGATCCGCCGATACGAATTCACATTCGGCGCGAGCAGCGCCATGGCCGCCGGTAAATACCGTTGCAGGCCGGCGATATGCGAAAAGAACAACTGCGTTGGCGTGCCGTCGCCATTCGAAAACACGTTCTTGCTGGTTTTGCGATCGACGATGCTCTGGTGAATGTGCATCGCGCTGCCTGGCTCCTTGGCATGCGGTTTTGCCATGAAGGTCGCATACATCTTGTGACGCAGCGCAGCCTCGCGCGCCGTGCGTTTGAACATGAAGGCCTGATCGGCAAGATCGAGCGCGTTGCCGTGCAGCAGGTTGATTTCCATCTGCGCCGGCCCGTCCTCGTGGATGAGCGTGTCGATGGCAATGTCCTGATCTTCACAAAATTGATAGACGTCATCGAACAGCGGATCGAATTCATTGACTGCCGCGATGCTGTAGGACTGCCGCCCGGGCTCGGCGCGCCCCGAGCGCCCGATCGGCGGCTTGAGCGGATAATCGGCATCGATATTCGGCTCGACGAGATAAAACTCGAGCTCGGGCGCGACGACCGGCTCCCAGCCTTTTTGCGCATAAAGATCGAGCACGTGGCGCAACACTTCGCGCGGCGCCATCTTCACGCGCCGACCGTCGGCATAGAAACAATCGTGGATCACCTGCGCCGTGGGCTCGGGCGTCCACGGCACGCGACGAATGGTGCGTGGATCGGGCTTGAGGATGATGTCGATCTCCGCAGGACTCATCGCTGCGGCGGTTTCTTCGGGGTAATCGCCGGTCACCGTCTGCAGGAAAATGCTCTCGGGCAGGCGCATGCCCTGATCGACCTGAAACTTTTGCGCGGGCATGACTTTGCCGCGAGCGATTCCGGCCATGTCAGGCACGATCGCCTCGATCTCCTGAATGTTGTGCTCACGGAAAAACTGCGAAATCTGATCTGTCATGACACGAACCTCTGGCGGGCGCGCACACGGGCGGCCTCACCGAAAGCGGCGAACATCGCCACCGAAAAATCATTGGCCATCACCCGCCACTCCGGGTGCCACTGCACCGCATAGGTGAAGGCCTTGGCGTCGGGCAGCGAGAACGCCTCGATCAGGCCGTCGACCGCGCGTGCCTCGACCCGCAGCCGCGGCGCGAGATGCTTGACCCCCTGCGCATGCAGGGAGTTCACCGCGATCCGCTCCGCTCCACCCGCCCACTCGCGCAGGCGCCCAGGCTCGAGCAGCACCTCATGCGCCGGTCCGTACTGCGTATCGAGCGGCGCCGATTTGTCCTCGCGGTGATCACGCAATCCCGGCACTTCGTACACGCGCTGCCAGAGCTTGCCGCCCACGGCGACGTTCATTTCCTGGAAACCGCGACAGATCCCGAGGATCGGCACACCGGCCGAGATCGCACCGCGAATGAGCGGTAGCGTGGTCGCGTCGCGCTCGGGATCGTGCAAGGTACCGGGCTCGCTCAGCCCCTCTTCGTAGTGATGCGGCTCCACGTTCGAGGGACTACCCGGAAACAGCAGACCATCCAAACCGGCGAGCAATTCGACCACCGCAAGCGGCTCGGGCAGCACGGGGATCGAAAGCGGCAGAGCACCCGCAGCCCGGGCGACGGCATGCGCGTACTTCTCCCCAACCATATGGAAGGGATGCGGGCCGACCATGCGACGATCGGCGGGAATACCAATGACTGGGCGCGCGGACATAGGGAGGCGGCGCTCGGACAAGAGCCGAGACCTAAGTCATTAGAGCACAGCAGGCCCCTGTATACCCGTCCAGCTGTTAAGATTATTGCACTAACTTGTTGTTTTCATTGAATCTATATTCATGTTTGATATTGCCGCATAGAGGCCCTAACGCTTATGCTGCAGTTTTCTTGCGGGGCATCATGACGGCTTTTCCTGAACTCGAGCGCTTCCTCGAACGCTACCCGCAGACGCGTCACGTCGACGTTTTCCTGAACGATCTCAATACCGTCGAGCGCGGCAAACGGATCGAGCGCGAGGCGCTCGAACGGCTCTACGCCGAGGGCATGCTGCTGCCGGGCTCGATGTTCGCCCTCGACGTTTTGGGCCGCACCATTCAGGCGACCGGCCTCGGCTTCGATGAGGGCGATGCCGACCGCCCCTGCAAACCGCTGCCCGGCAGCTTGGTGCCGGTGCCTTGGCAAAGTGGTGACATCGCGCAGCTGCAGGTCTCGATGTACGAACACGATGGTCGGCCGTTCTTCGCCGACCCGCGCAACGTGCTTGCGCGAGTGATGGACAAGTTCCACCGACTCAACCTCACGCCGGTGGTGGCGATCGAATACGAGTTCTATTTCATCGATCGAGCCCGCACCTCCGCGGGCCAGCCGCAGCCTCCGCCGCTGCCCCTCAGCGGTCGACGAGAGTTTCGAACTCAGATCAATTCGATGACAGATCTTAATGAATATTCGAAAATTTTATCGCGGATTGACGAGGTCGCGCGTGCCCAAGGTCTGCCCGCCACCAGCGCCCTAGCCGAATATGGGCCGGGCCAATTCGAGGTCAACCTCGCCCACCGCGCCGACGCCCTGCAGGCCTGCGATGAGGCCCTGCGCTTCAAGCGTGTGGTCCGCAGCGTCGCCCGCGAACAGGGTTGGGATGCCACCTTCCTGCCGAAGCCCTACCGCGACATGGCGGGCTCTGGCCTGCACGTGCACGTCAGCCTGCTCGATGCAGCAGGTGCGAACCTCTTTGCCTGCCCCGATCCCGCTGCTGCGGGTGAGGACGCCCCGGACCACGGCGTCGACAGCAGCGCCCTGCGTCACGCGCTCGGCGGTCTGCTGCGCACCATGGGCGACAGCGTTGCCGTGTGTGCGCCTGGCCCGAACTCCTATCGACGCTTTCGACCCGAGGCCTACGTGCCGATGCTCCCCTCGTGGTCGGTCAATAACCGTGGCTCGGCGCTGCGCTTGCCGGTCAGCGACGAGCGTAATCGGCGCATCGAGCATCGCCTGGCGGGGGCGGATGCCAACCCGTATTTGGTGGTGGCTTGGGTACTGGCCAGCATCCACCACGGCATCGCCCAAGGGCTGGAACCGATCGCCCCGGTCCGTGGCAACGCCTATCGCGAAAGCGGCGAAACGCTGCCTGCCCATTGGGCGAGCGCCGTCGAACGTTTCCGTCGCAGCGAATTCGCCGCGAGCTACCTCGGCCGACCGTTCAGCGACCACTACGCTACCGTCAAACAGGCCGAACTCGACGAGTTCAACTCTTACGTCACGCCGCTCGAGATGCAGTGGTATCTCGGCGCGATTTGAGCGCATGAGTCCGCACGTCGACTCCTGGTACGCCGCCAGTGCTGCCGCCAACACCGCAGCAACGCCGCCGCGCCCCGCCCTCGCAGGCTCGATCGAGGTCGATGTCGGCGTGGTTGGCGGCGGCATCGCCGGTTGCTCGGCCGCGCTGCATCTGGCCGAGCGCGGCTATCGCGTCGCACTGCTCGAGGCCGAAGTCATCGGCTGGGGCGCCTCGGGACGCAGCGGTGCGCAGGCCATCACCGGCGTCGCCTGCGGGCAAAGCAAGCTCGAATCTTTGGTCGGTGCCGGCGATGCGCGGCGAATCTGGGACATGAGTGTCGAGGCGCTCGCCCTGCAGCGCGAGCTCATTCAAAAATATGCGATCGACTGCGACTACGTCGCCGGGCAGATGCATGTCGCCCTCAAGCCGCGGCAGGAACGCGAGCTGCGCGACGAAGTCGACATGCTGGATCGACGCTACGGCTATCACTCAGTGCGCATGGTCGAACGCGACGAGTTGCGCAGCCTGATCGCCACCGACCGCTATATCGCCGGCACGCTCGACCCGCTCTGCGGACACCTGCATCCGCTCAAATATACGCAGGGACTGGCCGCGACTGCCGAGCGACTCGGCGTCAAGATATTCGAGCACTCGCGGGCGCTGAGTTACACGCGGGGAACGGGCCTCACCGTCCGCACCGCCCAAGGCGAGCTCCGCTGCCGGCAGCTCGCGCTCTGCGGCAACGCCTGGCTCGGACCCACCGCGCCGGCGCTCGCCAGAAAAATCATCGGCGTCGGCACCTACATCATCGCGACGCGAGCCCTCGGGGCCGAGCGCGCGGCGGCACTCATTCGCAACAATGCCGCGGTTACCGACATCAATTGGGTGATCGATTATTTTCGGCGCTCGGCGGATCACCGTTTGCTCTTCGGTGGGCGAGTGAGCTACTCGGGTCTCGATCCGTTGGGCACGCGCCGCGCCACGCGTGCGCGCATGCTCAAAGTTTTCCCACAGCTCGCCGAGGTGGACGTGGACTACGCCTGGGGCGGACTCGTCGATATCACGCTCAATCGCGCGCCGCATTTCGGCGAACTCGAACCTGACGTGTATTTCGTGCAGGGCTTCAGCGGCCACGGCATTGCGCTCACTAGTCTCGCCGGCAAATTATTGGCCGAAGCCATCAGTGGTCAAAGCGAACGCTTCGATATCTTTGCCCGCATTCGGCACCGCGACTTCCCCGGGGGCGCGGCGCTGCGCCGACCTGCGCTCGTGCTGGCGATGCTGTGGTACCGCCTGCGCGATCTGCTCTAGTGGTGCACGAAGCGGCGCAGCATCGGTCGCAGGCGCTGTTCGGTAATCTCGGCCACCACTGAATACGCAGCGGGTACAACCACCAGCGAGAGCAGTGTCGAGGTGATCAGACCGCCGATCACCGACACCCCGAGTGGCGTGCGGAAATTACCGTCCGCACCCAGACCCAAGGCAATCGGCAACATGCCGGCGCCCATGGCGAGCGTGGTCATGATCACCGGGCGAGCCCGCTTGCGACAGGCATCGATCAACGCCTCATCGCGCGACATCCCGGCCTGCTCACCGAGAATCGCGTAATCGACGATCAGGATGGAATTTTTGACGGCAATACCATTGAGCAGCAGCAGGCCGATCAAGGACGGCAGCGAGAGCGCGGTACCCGTGAGCAGCAGCAGACCGAACGCACCGCCGCCACACAGCGGTACCGCCGCCAAAATGACGATCGGTTGCGTGCCGCTGTGGAACAGCAGCACCAACACCAAATAAACCGAAACGATCCCGGCGAGCAACGCGAGCACGAAGCCGACGAAGAGCTCGACGAAAGCCTCGGAATCGCCGGCCGGCAGAATGCGCACGCCCGGCGGCAGATTCTGCATCGCGGGCATGGCGCTGACTTTGGACATGACATCGCCTAGCGGCAAACCATTGAGCTCGGCCGAGACCGTGACCGTGCGCTCGCGATTCAGGCGATCGATACGCGCCGGACCACTGCCTTCGATGATGTCAGCCACCGACGACAGGGGCACGGGGCCGCCTTTGCCGGGTACCCGCAACTGCTGCAGCACGGCGGGGTCGGTGAGCGATGAGCCGGCGAGCTGGACGCGGATCGGCACCTGACGCTCGGCCAAATTGAGTTTGGCCAGACGCTGACGGATGTCGCCGCTGGTGGCGATGCGCGCGGCATCGGCAATGTCGACGGTCGACACACCGAGATCCGCCGCACGCGCGGGGTCGGGTCGGATGACGATTTCGGGACGCAGCAAAGCCGCGGTGGTGGTCACCGAGCCGATGCCGGGGACTGTGCGCATCGCCGCGGCGATTTCGCGCGAAGCCACGGCGAGCTGCTCAGAATCTCGACCGCCAATCGCGAGCGTCAGCCGATCACCTGGGCCACCGGCGGTAAAACCCACCCGCACGCCAGGCAGGTCAGCGAGTGACTTGCGGACCGAATCTTCGATCTCGGAACTCGTGCGCGTGCGATCTGCGGCGAACTGCAGCGTCATGCTGAGGCGCCGCACTTCGGGGAAGCTGATGCCCGCACTCATGGTGTCGCCGCTCTCGCCACCCACCGTGGTGAAGATACGCACCACGTCCGGCACGTTTGTCCGGACGCGCGCGCGCACCTCGGCCGCCACCTCGAGCGAATCACTGAGGCGCGCCCCCGGCGGCAGCTCAACCTGCAACTGCGCGCGCGAGGTATCGGTCGTCGGCAAAAATGTTTTCGGGATCAATGGAATCAAGGCCAGTGAACCCACGAACGTCGCCATGGCGAGCGCGAGTACGCGCGCCCGCTGATGAATGGCAAATTCTACCCAGCGCAGATAACGCTGCATCAAAGGTGAATCGGTGGCGACCTTCGGTTCGCCGCGCATGAAATAGCCGGCGAGCATTGGCGTCAGCAAGCGCGCCACCAGCAGCGAGAACAGCACCGCCGCCGCGGCTGTCCAGCCGAACTCGCGGAAAAACTTGCCGGTGACTCCGGGCATGAACGCCACCGGAATGAACACCGCAGCCAGCGTCACCGAGGTGGCGATCACCGCAATGCCAATCTCGTCGGCCGCATCGACCGCTGCCTCCATGGGCGGCTTGCCCATGGCGCGATGCCGCGCCACGTTCTCGACTTCGACGATGGCATCGTCGACCAGCACACCGATCACCACCGCCAACGCCAGCAAAGTGAGCAGGTTCAACGAAAAGCCGAAGAAGTGCATCACGCCAAAAGTCGGGATCACCGACAGCGGCAAGGCCAGCGCCGAGATCAGGGTGGCGCGCCACTCGCGCAAGAAAAACCAAACCACGATCACCGCCAGCAGCGCACCCTCGAGCAGCATGACCATCGAGGCATCGTAGGAATTCTTTGCCGTCTCGACCGTCGCCTGCACCTCGGTGAAACGCACCTCGGGATGCTCGCTCCGCAACTGCGCGATCCGCTTGCGAATGCCCTCGCCGACGGCGACTTCGCTGGATCCCGCCGTACGGCGCGTGGAGAACCCGACGACATGCTTCTCATCGAGCATTGCCGCCGCGCGCGGCTCGGCAGCCCCGTCAGTGACGGTAGCGATGGCCGAGAGACGCACCGTGCGCCCGTCGGGCAGATAGATCGGATAATCGGCCAAATCTTGCGCATTGCGCACGATCGCCACGGTACGTACCGACTGCTCGGCACCGCCCGCCTCGGTGCGGCCACCCGGGCGCTCGACCTGCAACCTGGCGAGCTGACCGGAAACCGAGCCAGCCGTCACGCCGAGCGCTTGCAGCGCCTCCGGGCGCAAATCGACGCGCACCTCGCGATCGACACCGCCGATCCGCGTAACCGAACCCACGCCCGCCACGCCGTAAGTCGCCTTGGCGACCTTATCGTCGACGAACCACGACAGTTCGTCGGGGGCGAGCCGATCGGACTCGACGGCATAAGCCATCAAGGTCCCGCCTACCAAAGAGATGCGCTGGATGATGGGCTCATCCATGTCCTGCGGCAGGTCGCGCCGCACGCGAGCCACCGCATCTTTGACTTCATCGAGTGCGCGATCGAGATCGCGCCCCAATTCGAATTCGATGTTGGTGACCGTCGTGCCCTCGCTGATCGAGGAATTGATACGGTCGATGCCCGGGATCGAAGCGACGGCATCTTCGATTTTGCGCGTGACGTCGGTCTCCATGGTCGCCGGCGGCGCGCCCGCATAACTGCCGGTGATTCTGATGGTCGGTAGTGCGATATCGGGCAGCTGCGAAATCGGCAACAGCCGCCAGCCCCAAAAGCCGGCGAGCACCAGGACGACAAACAGCAGGACCGAGGGCAGCGGGTACTTGATGCCCCAGCGCGACAGATTCATCGCTGCGACTTCACGAGGCGTTGCCGCCCACGACCTTGACGATGTCACTGTCGCTCAAAAATCCGGCGCCGCGGGCGACCACGCGCTCACCGGCTTTCACGCCCGAGAGCACCTCAATGAAATCGCCCTGCGGCGGACCCGAGCTGATACGCCGCTGCACGACCTTGCCGCCCTCGCCCATCACGAAGACATACGGATAGCCGTCGCGAAACACGACGGACTGACGCGGCACGACAGTGACCTCGGCCTGGCCGACCCGCAGCCGACCCTCGGCGAACATACCGGCCCGCAGCGCGCCAGGTTGCTGGAGATCCGCGTAGACGAGCGCAGTACGCGTCTGCGGGTCTAGCGAGGGTGAGACGGCGCGAATCACGCCCTTTACGGCTTCGCCGCCCGGTCCGCGCAGATCGACCGTGGCGCCGGGCTTGATGCGCGGCAGATCGTTCTCGGCCACCTGCGCCCGCCACTCGAGACGACCGCGACGAATGAGCCGCAGCAGTTCGCCACCCGCAACCACCTGTCCGGGCTGCACGTTACGCGCCGAAATGATCCCGGCGTCGGGGGCGCGCACCGTCGCAAACCCCAGTCGCAGACGGACGGCATCACGCTCGGCCTCGGCCGCCACACGCTGTGCCTCGGCGCGCGCGCGATTGGCACGCAGCACTTCGAAATCATTGGTCGAGATGAGATTGCGCTCGAGCAGACTCTTACCGCGGTTTTCTTGGGACACGGCGAGCTCGGCATTCGCGGCCGCCTGCGCGAGGCTGGCGTCGGCCTGTCGCGCCTGCACCTCGAGCGTCCGCCGATCGAGCTCGACCAGCGCCTGCCCGGCTGTTACCCGATCGCCCGGCTCGACCAGCACGTTGGCCACGCGGATACCGGCGAGCTCGACCCCCAAAGACATCTCTTGCCACGCCGCCACTGAACCCGAGGCGACGATTTCGCGATCGATGGCACGCCGCTCGGCGACCACCAAAGTGACGGTGAGGGACGAGGCCGCGGGCGGCGGCGTTTTACTGCCGCGCGAGCAGCCCACCAACGTGAGGGACGCGAGCGCGAAGATGGCTACGGCCGCAAGTCGAAGAATTCGGGGGGTCATGGATAAGAACACGATACGCACCTCGAGGTGACAACCGCCACCATGGTTACCCCCGCGACCATGGTGAGGCCAGAATACCCTAACGCAGCTCAAAACAACTGTGGATACTGGAATTCCGCAAAAAATCCGCGGGCACGGTGGCCTTTGTCACGTCAGTCACCTGATGTCGGGACGACAACATCGGGTCGAGACGAAACCGCTGCGCGTTGGTCGAAAAAATCAGCAGACCATCGCGCTCGAGCAAGCTCGTGCAGGCCTCGATCAACGCCACGTGGTCCCGCTGCACATCGAATACGCCTTCCATGCGCTTGCTGTTCGAGAAAGTAGGCGGATCGCAAAAGATCAGGCCGTAGCGCTCGCCGCGCCGCACCGCCTCATCGAGCCATTCGCGCACATCGGCACGCACGAACTCGTGCTGCGGTCCGGCGAGCCCGTTGAGCTCCAAGTTGGCGCGCGCCCAATCGAGATAGGTCGCAGATAGATCGACCGTGGTGCTGGCCCTTGCGCCACCGGCTACCGCATGGACCGTGGCCGCACCGGTATAGGCAAATACATTGAGAAATCTTTTGCCCGCCGCCGCGGCGCGCAGTCGCGCGCGCGTCAGGCGATGATCAAGGAAAAGCCCCGTATCGAGGTAATCCTCGAAGTTCACCCGGAAACGCAAACCATCTTCGGCAACCACGTGGAATTCGCCGCGCTCGTCGCGCTTGGTGTACTGCTCGCCGCGCTTGATACGCCGTCGTGTGCGCAGCTGCACGTGATCGGCAGGAATCCCCGTCGCCTCGACCAGCCCCGCGAGCGCCTCGCTGCGACGCTTGCGCACGGTTTCTTCGGGGATGGCAGCAGGCGCCTGGTACTCCTGTACCACGAGCCAGCGCTCGGCGGCACCGGCGTCGCCGGCACGGGCCGTCGCCGATTCATAGACGTCGATGGCGAAGGCGTACTCCGGCATGTCAGCGTCGTAGAGACGAAAACACGACACCCCCGCGCGCTGGCGCCAAGAGGCCAGCTGTTTGAGATTTTTACGAATGCGGTTGGCAAACATCTGCGCGCCCGGGCTGCTCGCGAGTGCGGTGTCGATCTGCGTCCCTTGCCGCGGTCGCAGGTCGCGCTCGGCCTCGCTGCCGACACGAATGCGCAGCAGGCGGCACTCGAGCGCACCGTTCCAGAGCGGATGCACACGATGCGCACGCAGCCCGAGCTCGAGACCCAAAGAAGCTTCGCCCGTGAGCACCGCAGCCTCCCAGCCCGCGAAGCGCTCGCGCAACACTTGGCCGAGTTGGCGAAAGACCACGGTGGCGGCTGCCGCATCGCCGAGGCGCAGTCCCCAGGGCGGATTGGTGCACAGCAGGCCATGCGCGGCGTGGGGCGTCGCCTCCGCGAGCGAGCCTGCATCGAAAGCGGTGATCGCAGCGACGCCTGCATGAGAGGCGCTCAGGCGCGCCTCACGCAGCACGGCGCGATCGAGATCGCGACCGACAAGGCGCAGTCCGCGTTGCTCGCAGGCCGCAAGACCCGCGACGGCCCGCGCCTCGCCCGCGGCAACGAGCCGCGACCACAGAGCCGAATCGTGGCCCTTCCAATGCAAGAAACCAAAGTAACGACGCCGATAGTTGGCAGGGATATCGGCCGCGATCCGCGCCGCCTCGATGACGAGCGTGCCGGAGCCGCACAGCGGATCGAGAAATGACGCGCCCGCCGCCGCCAAGGCCGGCCAACCCGACCGTAAAAGAATTCCCGCCGCAAGATTCTCGCGCAGCGGTGCCTCGCCGGTATCGCCGCGCCAACCACGCCGATGCAAGCCTTCGCCGGAAAGATCGAGCGACACGGTCACCTGCGTGCCCACCGCATGGGCATGGACGCGCACGCCGGGCTCGAAGGTTGCGATGTCAGGCCGCAACCCCGTGGATTCACGCAGCGAATCGCAGATCGCATCTTTGACCCGCAAGGTGCCGTAGTACGTGTTGGCAATCGCCGGGTGCCGACCCGACCACTCGCAGGCCAAAGTATTCACTGGATCGACATGCTGTCGCCAGTTGATGCCGCGCAACGCCGCGTAGATGCCAGCATCATCGACCGCCTCGAAGCGCAGCAATTCGAGGAGCACGCGACTCGCCACACGCGATTCGAGACAGGCGCGATAAGCCACCTCAAGCGTCCCGGTGAAGGCGACGGTGTTGCCGCGCTCGCGAACATCGAGCGCGCCGAAGTCCTGCAGCTCGCGGGCGAGCAAATCGCCGCAGCCGCGCGGCACGCTCGCCACCATCGCCACCATGGTATGCAGGCGGGTCATCGCTTTGGCCATGGGCGTAAATTGCGTACGTTGGGCTTGAGGTAACGACAAAGAATTCGGTAGGCATCGGCATCGAAGCCCGACGCCGGCGCATCGCGCAGACTGGCGAGGTCACGACCTCCCTCGGGTTCGTCGGCCACCAGCGTGCCGAGATACTGCCAACCCTCGACCACATGCCAGTGCCGCATACCCAAGGCACTCGTCTCCTCGATCGCCACGGCGCCGGTATGCGACCAGCTGCGCAGCTTTAGCGGCGCCAGCAATAGTTTGAGGCGCAAGCCGTGGCGGGCGATCGGCTCTTCGCCGACGCAGGCACCCGCACAACGTCCTACCTGATAGGCAAAACAAGAACCCTTGCCCGCGGCCTCTAGACCGAGCACGCGCAAACACAACTTGTGGTCGCGGGCGAGTTGCGTGAGTGCGGTCTTCGCCTGCCTGACGCTGCGATAGAGACCAAAGGCGTCTGCCTGCTGCGGCACAGGCCCGGCTAGCTCATAAAGCTTGAGCGCACCACCGGCGTCATCGACCAACCAAGTCCAAGTCTCGCTGCCGCCGCGCAGGCGTCGGTTGTAGACCGGCTGCAGTTCGCGCACCAGCCGCGATTCCAGCAACAACGCCCCGAGCTCACCCGCTGTTTCGGTCCACTCGATGCGCCGGGTCTGCGCCGCGAGGCGCTGCGATTTCGAATCGCGCGTGGCCCCCATGAAATGGCCAAGCACGCGCTCGCGCAAATTTTTGGCCTTGCCCACGTAGATGAGCGCATCGCCCTCCCCGTAGAAACGATACACCCCCGCGGCCTCAGGCAGATCGTCGATCAAATCTGCCGACAGGTGCGCAGGCAGCGAAGGACGCCGCCCCACCCGCTCGATCGCCGCATCCAGAACATCTGCCGGCCAAGTGCTGCGCAACCGCTGCCAAAGCTGCGCGAGTACCTGCGCATCGGGCAACGCACGATGACGCGAACTGCATTCGAGCCCATGCCGCTCGATAATCGAATCGAGATTGTGTCTGGCGGCTTCCGGATAGAGATCCCGCGACAAGCGCACCGTGCAAGTGAGTGGCGCGCTGAACCTCCGACCGCAGCGACGCAGCTCGGCGCGCACGAAGCCGTAGTCGAAGCGCGCGTTGTGGGCCACGAAGCGGCGCCCCGCGAGCCGACTTTCCACTTCATCGGCGAGCGCACCAAACGCGGGCGCGGCCAGGACCATCTCGTTGCTGATGCCCGTGAGCCGTTGGATCGATGGCGGGATCGTCACCCCAGGATTGACGAGCGAACTCCATTCCCACTCGGTGACGCCGTCGCGCATGGCGACGATGGCGATCTCGGTGATGCGGTGCCATGCCGGATGACCGCCAGTGGTCTCAACATCGACGAAGGCGATCGCGCCGGCCGCAAGATCGGCAGAAGATGTCGTACGCCCGGACTGCACGCGGCGAGTTTAGCAGCCGCTGCACTATTGACGGGCGACCAACGGATACGCCGCACTAATAAAGTGCAGGCAACCTACTGTTTTTGGGCTA
>VGUP01000015.1 GCA_016874175.1 Gammaproteobacteria bacterium
ACGGCACCAGTCGGTCAGCGGTTCGAACGGCCTACCGACGTCGATGCGGCGGGTTTTCATCTGCGCACGAAATTCGGTAATGGGCACGCCGGTACGCACGAACAGGAAATTGCCCTGCGAGTCGCTGCACTCCATGCCGAGTTCACGGCAGACCGCGGTCACCCGCCGTCGATCGGCGATGATGTGCTCGCGCGACTGGGAAATGAATTCGGCATCGCCCAGACTCGCCGTTGCCGCAGCGAGACCGAGTACATTGAGGCTGACCATTTCCAGCGCACGTAATTTTTTGATGAGGTCAGGTCGCCCGATTGCATAACCGACGCGCAGTCCGGCGAGCCCGTGCACCTTTGAAAAGGTGCGTAACACCACGAGTTTGGTGTCGCCGCGCGCGAGATCGATCATGCTCTCGGTGACACCCGGATCAACCAGATCCATGTAGGCCTCGTCGACCACGACGAGGGTGCGGGCGGCGAGCTCAAGACAAAGTTCACGCAGGGCGAGGCCGGGCAGGACGGTACCGGTCGGATTATTCGGGTTACAAAGATAAACGAGCCCGGTACCTGCGGGCGTGGCGGCCGCAATCGCGCCAGCGTCATGGCGCAACTGTGCGTCGAGCGGCACGCGGCGAATCGTCGCGCCTTGTTTTTCTGCAAAGCTCATGAGCTGGGCGAAGGTCGGCCACGCGCAAGTCACCGTGCTGCGCGCGCCCCAACCGAGCGCGAGCATATGCAGCAATTCACCCGAGCCCGAGCCCAGACAGACCCGCTCACCGGGGACGTTTTCGCGGTTGGCGATGGCGGCGATTAGCCGCATGGCGTAGTCCACACCGTAGCGACAACCATCATTGATGGCGGCAGCGACGGCCTCGCGCGCTTTGGGGCCCGGGCCCCAGGGGTTTTCGTTGAAGCCGAGCCGCAACGGGAACCGCAGCGGCGTCGTGTCATTGAACGTTGTGGTGCTTGCGTTACCCAGCCCGGCCGCAGGCAGCAGCCCCGCACCGAGTGCCAGCTTCAAAGCCTGTCGACGATCTACGCTGGTCATGCACTTTCTCCCGCCCATGCTCTTAACGAGAGGCTAGTGCATCGGTGGAGTCCTCGCCACCGCCTCATGCATACTGGCAGCCGATGGGTGGAGCGTAATCGCTATGTCGAGTCTTGGTGAAGGCCGGATCGTGGTGGGCACGGCGCGCGGCGAGCGCGGCGACGTCATCGATCTCGTGCGCCGTTGGTTCGATGCGACCGCCGCCCGTGATCTCGGTACGGCCGCAAGTCTCATGTCATCAACGGTGCGCATCACGATTTCGGGGGGTCATCGTTTCAATAGCCTCACCGATTTCATGGCCTTTGGCGCCGCGCGGTATCACGAAGTCCGCAAGCAGTGCGACAGTTTTGAAGCTTGCGAGGCAGCGGGCGGGTTTGCAGTCTACGTACGCGGCGAGATGACAGGCAGCTGGCTGGATGGCATGGCGTTTTCGCGCGTGCGCTGGTGTGACCGTTTTTTGGTGCAGGGCGGGCGTATCGTCGATCTCGAGACTTGGAGCGACCTCGCCGAAACTCGCCTGCAACTTTGAAATTTTCGCTGCGGATATTTCCATGACAGTTCAAAAACTCGAGCGTTACGTGGCCCTCGCATTGCAGGTCGATTGCGACGGCGTGCATCCCGATCGCGATCGCCAGAGCGCCGCAGCGCGCATGGCCCAGTCCATCGCCCGCATCGAGCAGGCCATCGCTGGCGCCAAACGCTGGATCGGCGCCGATCTCAAGCTCGTTGTCTTGCCCGAATACATTCTTTCGGGTCCGCCTTGGGGCGAGACCATCCCCGAATGGGCAGCCAAAGGTGCCATTGCCCCTGACGGTCCGGAGTACGCGGGTCTCGCAGCCCTCGCACAAAAGGACGGCATTTTTTTGGCCGGCAATGGTTACGAGACCGACGCGCACTTTCCGGGTCTCTACTTTCAGGCCTGCTGGGTGTTCGACCCGGCGGGCAATCGCGTGCTGACCTACCGCCGACTGATCTCGATCTTCGCGCCGACACCGCATGATGTTTGGGACAAATATCTCGACATCTACGGACTCGAGGGCGTGTTTCCGGTGGCCGACACCGCCATCGGCAAGTTGGCGGCGATTGCCTCCGAAGAAATCCTTTATCCGGAAATCGCCCGCGCCCATGCGATTCGTGGCGCCGAGGTTTTCTTGCATTCGACCAGCGAGGTCGCTTCGCCCAACCTCACCATCAAGCAAATTGCCCGGCGCGCCCGCGCGCTCGAGAATCTGGCCTATGTGGTGTCGGCAAATACGGCCGCGCTGCTCGGTATCGATGTTCCGGTGGATTCGAGCAACGGTTATTCCGACATCATCGATTACCACGGTAATCAGATGGTGCTCGCGGGTGCGGGCAACACCTCGGTGGCGTCCAGCTTCCTTGATCTCGCAGGATTGCGCGCGTATCGGCGTCGACCCGCCATGGCCAACATGCTCTCGCGTCAAGCGCTGGAAATGTTTGCCGAATCTTTCGCCACCGCTGATCTGCGTCGCCGTAACGGCCTGCTGCAGGGTGACAAGTTGCTGATTCCCGATCGCGCCTACTTTCAGCAACGGCAGGCCGATGCAATCGCCCGCATGGTCGAGCGCGGTATTCTTTGACGGCGAGTACTGGCATGACCGACCAGCAAAGGCAGTGGGCGGTCGAAAGTCTCGGTCGCGGCGTATTTCTCTTTCGTTGGCATCCGGGCTTTTATCTCAGTTGTTTTATTGTGGGGAACCGCGGTGTGACTGCGGTCGACCCGATCGATGATGCGGCCGCCGTCGGCTATCGTGAGGCGATCGCCAGCGTCACCGACCTGCCACTCACGCGCATCATCTACTCGCATGATCATCGCGACCATATTTGCGGGGGCGCGATGTTGCGCGCTGGTTTCGATTGCGAGATCTGTGCGCACGAGTCTTGTCGTCACCGGCTGGAGCAGCGCGGCGACACAGACATTCCGCGACCGACGCGCGATCTCGGTGATGGCGAGGTGATCGCCGATGGTGGCGCGCAAATCGAGTTCCGCTATTTCGGTCCTAACCACTCCAACTCCAATCTGCTGTTGTTGTTGCCGACGGATCGCGGACGCATGCTGGTCTGGGTGGATGGTGTGGAGCCCGGCGTGGCCCCTTATCGCAATCTTCCCGATACCGACTTTGGCGGTTATCTGTATTCTTTGGCAGCGGTCGAGAAACTCCACTTTGAACTCGTTTGTGGCGGCCACACCGGCCCGGATCATCGGCGCTGGGTCACCGACTATCACGATTATCTGCTGCGACTACGCGATGCGACTGCGGTCGCCTTTCGTGCGGGCGGCGGACAAATGCTGCGGCCAAACGAAGATGGCGTCGCCATGACCGAACGCGTGCGCATCGAAGTGACGCAGGCAGCGGCAGATGCCATCGCTGATCGCTATGGGTCTTGGCGTGGGTTTGCGGCCTGGGCGCCGCAGACCGCCGATCGCATTCTTAGTTACCTCATCACCGGCAACTAGGCTCCGACGCGCATGCCAAAGAAAGCCGTACACGATCGCTATGGCGAAGCACGCGACGTGCTGCGCGTGATTGACGTACCGGCCGAGATGCCCGCTGCCGGTGAGGTGGTGGTGCGCATGGAGGCTGCGGCGATGCACATCGCCGATCTGCGTACCATCGCCGGCGCCGATACGTTTCGTTTTCCGCTACCACGGACGCCGGGCTTCGAGGGGATCGGCCATGTGGTACGCGTCGGCGAGGGCGTGAGTTCGCCGCGCATCGGTGAGCGGGTATTTCCTGCGCTGGGCAGCGGCACGTTTCGCGAAGAGATCCGTTGCCGGGCGGAGGCCTGTCTGCCGGCGCCGGCGGGCGATGCTCATCAATTGAGTCTGCTGACCGTGAACGGTCCGACGGCCTGGGTGTTGCTTGAGGACTTCGTGGCGCTGACGCCGGGCGATTGGCTGATTCAGAACGCAGCGAACGCGAGTTGTGGCCGCTATCTCATTCGCTTGGCGCGTCGTCGCGGCATTCGTACCATCAACGTCGTCCGCCGACCGCAGATGATCGATGAGTTACGCGAACTGGGCGGGGATGTGGTTTTGCTTGATGGGTCCGATCTTTCGGCGCGGGTAGCCGCCGCGGTGGCGAACACCCCGGTCCGACTCGGTATCGATGCGGTCTCGGGTGCGGCAACGCAGCGCATTGCCGAGTGCCTCGCCGCCGATGCACCTCTCGTCAGTTATGGTTCGATGAGCGGTACACGCTGTGAAATCGATTTTTATTTGATGTTTCGGCAGGGCGTTATGTTGCACGGCCTCAGTTTCGTGCGCCAGTTTCGCCATCGTACGCCCGAGCAGGTACGAGCTCTGTATGCGGAGCTCGCCTCGCTGATGGCGAGCGGCGAGCTGGTGGCGCGCATCGCCGGTGTTTACCCACTCGATAAAATCGTCGACGCTTGCGAACACGCCGGCAAAACCGGCGATGATCGCGACGGTAAGATCATCATTTCTTTGAACAGCTGACCGTCGGCCGCCATCGAGTCGAGGGACGCGGTGGTCAGCGCCGCGAAGTCATGAAGTTCGTGAACGCCGTGTGGTACTCGTCAATGAAAGCGGCGCTGACCGGATCAGTCTGCAGCTTGCGCCACCAGGACCCGAGCCGCGGCAGGCCGTCGTAGGGGTCGACCACGCCACACGCGCCGGCGACCGAGGCCATCATTTGCAAGCAGGGCATCATGGCGACATCGGCATAGCCGAGGGTACCGCCGACAGCATAGGGCCCCGGACCCATGAAGTGTTCGAGTTGCTCTAGCGACTTGCGATAAGCCAGCACGCCGGCGGCGACTTCATCGGCTTTGCGGGTAGCGGGATTCATGTTGGTGAAGAAATAACGAGCTTGGGTCGTGACGTAGAGATCGACGATGCGCCCGAGCAGTCGCGATTGCGCGCGATCGTAGGCCGAGGCGGGCAATAACGCGGGTGTGGGATAGGCGTCTTCGAGATAATCGAGCAACACCATCGATTCGGCGAGTGGCCGACCGTCGATTTCCATCGCCGGCATCTTGCCAATGGGATTGAGGCGCAGGAATTCCGCGCTCTTGATGCCGCCCGGCGGCAGTTCGGGAATGAGGGTGAGACCTTTGAGGCGAGCCGCAAAGGCCACGCGGGCGACGTAAGGTGACACGAGCGAGCCGTAAAGTTTCATGGAGCCTCCGCAAGGATGTCGCGCAGCGCCAAAAATGAGGCGCGTCGTAAATAAGGCGGCGAACTATGTACGGACGGCTGCGGCAACGTCAACCCGCCGCAATGACCACAATACGAAGAAAAGCAGCGGCAGCGTCAGAAGATTGAGTGCTTGCCAGCCCATCGTCTCGATGGCGGCGCCCGCAGAGAGCGAAGCGAAGGCCTGCAAGCTGAACACAGCGAAATCATTGAAGCCCTGGGCACGGAATCGCTCTTCGGGGGTGTAGGTGGAAGACAGCAGCGTGGTTGCACCGACGAACAGCAGGTTCCAACCGACGCCGAGCAGCAGCAATGCGGCGAAATAGTGGATGAATTGATGGCCAACAAAGGCGCAGACCACTACACAAAACAAATTGATGCCGATCCCTGTGAGAATCATGCCGCGCACACCCAGGCGCGCAACAAACCATGGCGTCGCCAGCGAGGGTAGATACATGCCGAGCAAATGCGCCGTGATGACAGTCGTCGTTTCGGCAGTCGAGAAGCCGTCGTGGACATGCATGCTGAGCGGCGTTGCGGTCATGATGAAACTCATCACCGCATAAGACGACAAGCCGGCGAGCACCGCCAAATTGAAACGCGGGTCGCGCAGCAACTCGCGAATGCTGCGACCGTTACCCGTCGTTTGTGTGACGGTCGTACTTTGCTTGGCAGGCAGCAAAGCGAGGATTGCGGCAGCAATCACACACAACACGGAAAGCGAGAGAAACGAGGCGGTGTACTGCGGCCATGCGCCGAGCTCGCTCGTCAGACCGCCCAACATTGGGCCGACGAAAGCAGCGATCAAAGTACCGATCATTACCGTTGAGACGGCCCGACCCGAGTCGGCGGGCCCCGCATACTCGATCGCGGCAAATCGATACTGCTGCACGAACGCCATATTGCTGCCGATGAGCAAGCCGGCGAAGCAAAACAAGACGAAGCTTTCGTGGGCCACGGCCCAGGCGCAGAGGAGTGCTGCGATGGCGGCGACGAAGGCGCTGCCTATGAATGCGCGTTTACGACCGATGCGCTGCATCAGCAACGCTGCCGGCAGCGACATGCCTGCAAGACCCAGCACCGACATCGACAATGGCAGTGTCGCGAGCGCCGGCGCCGGCGCGATGTGTGTACCGACGATGCCGCCGAAAGTGACTAGGGTGATGGTGCCGCAGGCCGCAAAGGCTTGGGCGAGGGTGAGGATCCAGACGTTGCGCATGCGACCAAAGCAATCGTGGACGGAAATATCCCCTGCAGTATATCGACCGCGTTGTCCTCGGTTATGCTGAAGCCATGAGCGACCGAAAACTCCCGACGCCTGCCCCAGAGCCGGCGTTTTTCGATAATCCTGCCATCGATAATCTGATCGCGGTCACCATGGAGTTGGGCGCCGAGCTTTGGGTGCAACGCGAGCGCATGCGGGTCATCGAGCGCTTGCTTGCCGAGCGTGGCGTGATGACTGCCGAGGCGATCGAGCAGTACGTGATGTCGGCGGAGGAAGCTGCACGTGTACAGACCGAGCGCGACGCCTTCGTGAAGCGTCTTTACGCGGCATTCACGCGCGAGACCGTACCGGCGACGCCGGACGGTCCCTGAACATCGTGATGTCGACCACGGTTGCTGCGGAGTACGTCGAGCGCATTCTGCGAGCGCGAGTTTATGACGTTGCCATCGAGTCGCCCCTCGACAAGGCGGCGCGTCTGTCCAAAAGACTCGATAACGAGATCCTGCTCAAACGCGAGGATCTACAGCCGGGGTTCTCGTTCAAGCTGCGTGGTGCCTATAACAAAGTGGCGCAGCTCTCCGCCGTGGTCGCGGATCGCGGCGTCATCTGTGCCTCGGCGGGCAATCATGCGCAAGGTGTCGCGCTTGCTGCGGGTCGTCGCGGCGTTCGCGCCGTCATCGTCATGCCGGTGACGACACCGCAGATCAAAGTTCAAGCAGTGGTTGACCTCGGTGGCGAGGTGGTGCTGTTCGGCGATGACTACGACACCGCGTACGAACATGCGCTAGGGCTGGCGCGCGACCAACAGCTCGCCTTCGTGCATCCTTTCGACGATCCGGATGTGATCGCCGGGCAGGGCACCATCGGCATGGAGATTGCGCGACAAACCGGCGGCAATATCGATGCCGTGTTCGTGCCAGTCGGGGGTGGTGGCCTCATCGCTGGCATTGCAGCCTTTCTGAAACATGCGCATCCGTGCGTTCGCATCATTGGGGTCAATGCCGCAGACTCGACAGCTATGCACGATTCTCTGCGTGCCGGCGAGCGTGTTTCTTTGCCGCGCGTCGGTATTTTTGCCGACGGTGTGGCAGTACGCCGTGTCGGCGAAGAAACTTTCCGGCTTGCGCGCGGTTTGGTGGATGAAATGATTCTTGTCGACACCGACGAGATCTGTGCCGGCATCCAGGATATTTTCGAGGAGACGCGCTCCATCGTCGAACCCGCGGGTGCGCTCGCAGTCGCGGCGATCAAAAAATTCATCGCTCGCGAGAACTGCAAGGGAAAGCGTTTCGTCGCCATCAACTGTGGCGCCAACATGAACTTCGACCGACTGCGGCACGTGGCCGAGCGTGCCGAAATCGGTGCGCGCCGCGAGGCTCTGTTGGCCGTCGAAATTCCCGAGCGCCCGGGCAGCTTTCTCGAGCTTTGTCGAACTTTGGGGCGGCGTAGCGTCACCGAATTCAATTATCGTTACGAGCGACCTGCAGCAGCACGCATTTTTCTCGGCTTCGGTATGCAGGGTGGGCGAGACGAACGCAAGGAGGTGATTGCAGCGCTGCGTGCTGCAGGTTATGGCGTCACCGACATGACTGACAACGAGCTCGCCAAGCTGCACGTGCGCTACATGGTGGGCGGTCACCCCGAGGGGCTCGCCGACGAGCGTCTGTTTCGTTTCGAATTTCCCGAGCGGCCCGGCGCCTTGCTGCGCTTTCTAGAGGCCGTAGGTTCGCGCTGGAACATCACACTGTTTCACTATCGCAATCACGGCTCGGATGCCGGGCGCGTGATGGCGGGCATTCAAGTGCCCGAGGCGACGCGTGAGGATTTCCTGCGGCATCTAGCCGAACTGCACTATCCCTGGATCGACGAGACGGCGAACCCGGCTTATCGCTTGTTTCTCGGTAGTTAAGACCTCTGCCAGTGTCCGCTTACCAAGCCGTCGTACCGCCGCGCGAACAGGTCATCCCGATCCGCGGGCTCGCGCATCGCTTGCTGCACTGGGGGCCGGACGACGCGCCACTGATTTTTTTGTTGCATGGCTTTCAGGACTGCGCCGACACCTTCCAGTTTCTGGTCGACGCCTTGCCGCGTGGGCTGCACTTCGTGGCTCCGGATTGGCGCGGGTTCGGCGGTAGTTCACGCAACGATGCGCCTTATTGGTTTCCGGACTATCTCGGTGATCTCGATGCCATGCTCGATTTCTTTGTCGGCGCGCAGCCCACCACACTGATCGGGCACAGCATGGGTGGGAATATTGCCGCGCTGTATGCCGGCGTGCGGGCGGAGCGTATCGGTCGCTTGATCTCGCTCGAGGGCTTTGGTCTGCCGCGGGTCGACGCCGAGCGCGCACCCGATCGATTCGTCGAGTGGCTCGATCAGTTGCGCAAAGGCGTCAAAGAGTCGTACTACGAAACTAGCGCTCGTCTGGCCCAGCAGCTGCAGCGTCGCAATCCGCGCTTGCCCGACGCCATTGCGCAGTTCGTAGCTCGAGCGTGGACTCAACCTGCGGCCGACGGCGTGATACTGCGCTTCGATCCCTGGCATCGACTCACCAATCCCGTGCTTTACCGTCGCGAGGAAGCCGAGGCCTGTTGGCGACGCGTTCGGGCACCGACCTTGTTGGTGCTGGGCGGACAGTCGGAGTACCGCCGCCGTCTCGAGAGCCATGATGGCGTCAATGAAGTGAGTCGCTGGCAGTCGTGTTTTGCCGATCTCGAGGTACGGGACTTCCCGGGACTTGGTCACATGATGCATCACGAGGATGCGCCGGCCGTCGCCGCCGTGATCGAAGATTGGCTGCATCGCCACTGACCTTCGCAAGCCTCGCCAAATCGGCGACACTTAATCCCGATGACTATGCACAGCGATCAAACTGGTGTGCGCTGGGGCGGCGTGAGCGCCGGGGCGCGCATCGCCGGTTTCTTGGGTCTTGCACCCTTCGGCCTGGCGCTGCTCTGCGTGACTTTGGGGGCCGACCACGACTACCGCGAGTTCGGTAGGCAGCTCGCGATCGCCTGGGGCGCAGTCATTCTCACGTTCGTCGCCGCCGTTCACTGGGGACTGGCGCTTGCCGGTCGTTGGCAGTGGTCGCTATCGACCATTGTCGGGTCCACGTTGCCATCGGTCATCGGTGCGCTCGCGGTATTGTTGGGCGGCGAGCGCGGCATCGCGGTGCTGGTCGCGGGCTTTGGTCTGTTTTGGTTGTTCGAGCATCGAACACGTGGCGCAGAGTTGCCCGGTGATTACCTCGCCTTGCGTCGCACGCTGACGCTTGGCGTGTGTACGCTACTAGTCGTTGTGGCATTTGCTGCTGCTGAGGCTACTGCAGGGAGCATTCGATGAAACTCGAGGAACTGATCGACAGCCAGTGGCTGCGACCGATGATTGTCATCAGCTTCGTCGCCGTTCTTTTGTTGCTTGCGTTTCAGGTGCTGCAGCCGTTCATCGTTCCGGTGATTTGGGCGGTGATCCTCGCTTACGTTACCTGGCCGATGCACGAGCGGCTCGTCCGACTCTGCGGTGGGCGGCGCACGCTGGCGGCATTTTCGATGACCGTTTTGTTGAGCGCAGCCATCCTCCTGCCGCTGGTGTGGATCGTGCTGCTGCTCAAATCCGAAGCCTTGCCGTTCTATCGCGAGATCCTGCCGATGCTCGCACGGGCCAAACTGCCCGAGTTCATCGCCGATCTGCCGCTGCTCGGTCCTCGGTTGCAGGAAATTCTTGCGCAGATCGCCCGTGATCCCGGTGCCGTCGATGCCGCAGTGCGCGATTTCTTTGCCCAATCTTCGGTTGAGATCAGAACGCTCGTCGGGGGTGTCGGCCGGAACATCGTCAAGATGGGCATCGCAATGGTGTCGCTGTTCTTCATGTATCGCGACGGCGAGCATTTCGCTGCGCAGGTGGAGCGGATCCTCGAACAATTCTTTGGCCGGGTACGCGTGCAGCACTATCTCGAGGCGGTCGGCAACACGGTGAAGGCGGTGGTCTACGGCATCGTGCTCGCCGCGCTCGCGCAGGGTACGCTCGCCGGCCTTGGCTATTGGGTTGCGGGTCTGCCGGTACCCGTGCTGTTCGGGTTGCTGACTTTTCTCGTCGGGCTGGTGCCGTTCGTCGTACCTTTCATGTGGGGTTCGGCCAGCGTCTGGCTGTACCTCACCGGCGAGACGACCGCTGCCATCGGTCTGGCCATCTGGGGGCTCACCGCTGTCAGCTGGATCGACAACATCGTCAGACCGCTCGTGATCAGCGGTGCGACGCGCATCCCATTTTTGCTGGTGTTGTTTGGTGTGCTCGGTGGTCTGACGGCATTCGGGCTCGTCGGCCTTTTCCTGGGCCCGGTCATTCTGGCGGTCATCATGGCGGTGTGGCGCGAGTGGCTCGCCGAGAAGCGTTCGCAACCCACTGTGGCGTCTGATTTCTAGCGCCGGGTATTCAACGGGAGTTGTCCATGGCTTCTATTTTCCGTCGTACCACTTTCATCGTCGCCGATGCACAGCGTTCGGCGGCGTTCTACGAAAACGTCTTCGGCTGGACGCGTTTCTACGATCATTCTTTGACCGCCAAGGCAGGCTTTCCGCCGGTGGGTCCGCGCGACGAGTCGGTCAAACTGGTGCTGCTCAAGGCGCAGGATCCGCAGATCGGCATGGTCGGCTTTCTGCAATATGTGGACGCGCCCTTCGATACCGGTGTGGCCACGCGTCGCAGCAAGGTACGCATGGGCGAGGCGATTCTGGTGATTCAGACCGACGATGTGCGCGGTGCGCACGAGCGCGCGGTCGCGGCGGGCGCCACCATTTCGACGCCGCCGACCGACTGGAGTGTGCCGTCGCACGACGGCAAAAGCACGATCCATCTGCGCTCGATGTCGATGTTCGACCTCGACGGCATCTACTCGGAAATCAACCAGCACCTCTAGTACCGTGTCGGCACTTGCCAGTGGCGCTGCGCTGGCGCTCGCTAGGCCGTGACCCGGGTCAGTACCTGCGGCGTGTCGGGCGCGCGCCAAGCACGCATGCGTTCGAGCAGTCGCGCGGCATCGTCGTCGATCAGCAACATGTCGCGGACGCCCTCACGCAAAAAACCTTCGCGATCGACATGATCGAGAAAGCCGGAGAGGCCCTGATAGAAACCATCGACATCGAGCAGCGCACACGGCTTGCGGTGCAGCCCGAGGTGGGACCAGGTCCACACCTCGAAGAGTTCTTCGAGCGTGCCGACGCCGCCCGGCAGGGCGATGAAACCGTCCGCGAGCTCAGCCATCAGCGCCTTGCGCTCATGCATCGAGCCCACCACCCGCAAATCTTCGAGGTTGCGGTGCGCAACCTCGTGTGCCAGCAAATTTTGCGGAATGACGCCGATCACTTCGCCACCTGCGGCGCGCGCCGCATCGGCGAGCGCGCCCATCAGACCGATGCCTGCACCACCGTAGACGACGCCGACGCCGGCGTGCGCAAGGGTCGCGCCCAACTGTCGCGCCGCCTCGAGATAACGCAGACCCGTACCCGTGTTCGCGCCGCAGAAAATGCAGAGCCGCTTCACCAGCCCATCCCGTAATAGGTGATGGTACGACGCACGTTGTCACGCACAATGCCGTTGAAGCCGCGCAGATGTGCAAAGCGCTCGCGCAGTCGACCCGCGACCACTTCCGGAATTTGGTCTAACGGCGTACCCGCGTCGAGTTCACGACGCGTTTCGGTCATCAATGCCTCAAGGTATTCGCGTCTTTCCGTAAGACGCGATTTGGGGGCCAGCGCAATACCATGACCGCCCACATATTGCTCGAAGGACCAGCCCTCGAGCTCGCGCAGGCTGCGCACCCAATTGTGCAGCGAGTAATCGGCGATGAAGGGCAGCGGCATGCCACCTGCCGTACCGAGGTCGACGATGAACGGCACGTTCACGTGATCCGGCGCCATCACGATCAGACAATCACCATGGTTGACGCCGAGCCAGCGCAGCTCAAGCTTGCGCTCGCCGAGCTTCAGCACATAGCGATCGCCACTGAAGGTGCGCGTCGGCATGACGATTTCGGGCTCCGGTAAATCTTTGAAATGGGCCATACAGTTGCGATGACTGATGAAGGTCGCGCCTTCTTCGGCAAAGATCTGTCCACCACGGACGTGGTCCCAGTGCTGGTGGCTGTAAATGACGTATTTCACCGGCAAGGGCGTGAGCTTGCGAATCTCTTCGCGCAGCACCGCAGCCGCTTCGGGTTCGATCGGATCGGTGACGATCACGCCGTCGCAGGTGATCAAAAATACATTGCGGGCACCTGTGTAGCGGAAGGTGTAATACCCCGGACCGATCTGCGTGACCTCGTGACCCTCGGCCGGCGCGGGCAGGGCGCTGCGGGGTGTTTCGGCGCCGGCGGGCGCTGCTCCGCAGAGGGTCGACCCGCAGAGGATTGCGAGTGTGCCAAGGACGACGAAGGTTCGCATGCGAGTTCTCCCGTATTCAGTGCGAGCGTAGTCAGTGTGAGCCATCGAGATTCGGCAGCAGCGTTGCTGCCCATTTCGATTCGGCATCGGGGAGCAGCACATGCTTGGCCTCGGCAAAGTCAGCGGCCGCACGCCAGGTGTTGTCGCGCTGCGGATCAAGATCTGAAGCGGCAAATACGATCGGCACGGCTGCGCGTCCCAATGCGCTCGTCAGCCGCTTGCGCAGCGGATAGTCGAACTGCGCGCGTGACAAACGCTGCCAGCCCGGTGAGCGGAACAACTCAAGTACGCGCTGCTGCACCTGTACCGGATCGACCTGAGGCTCTTGCCGGATCGCGGTACTGCCCTTGCGCTCATACCACGGAAAAAACAGCGCCTTGTCGCGCAACAGATGCCAGGCCTTGAGCAAATATCCGCCGTACCAATCAGGTTCGATATCCGGCGCGACCTGTTCGACAAGATCGGCCGCGAGCGTATCGCTGACACAGGCCACACCGACCATGGCCAGTGCGTGCACGCGATCTCGGTGGCGCAGGGCAAGCTCGAGACCGACTGACGCCCCCGCGCCGACGCCCACGACATCGACCGTGTCGAGACCCAGCGCGAGCAGCGCTTCGTTGACGCTTTCGGCGTAGGCCGCGATCGAAGATTTGCGCCGCGGTAGCGTATCGTCCGACTCGCCGTGACCCGGCAGGTTGAGTGCGATCACCGGCCGATGACCAATGAAACTGCCGGCGACCGTCGCCACGGTTTCGCTGGAGCCGACGGCATCGTGCAGCACGAGTACCGTACGTCCGTCGACATCGTCGTTGCGGCGCAGACGTAGTTGGCCACCCGTGATGTCGACGTAATCCTGTCGCAGCCGACAATGCAGCTTGGCAGGTGCCGTAATCTTTGGTCCCTTTGGTGGTTTGTGTCGCTTGATGTAATCGCGACATAGATCGAGCGTTTGCTCGACCGTGCCGCCCGCTTTGACCGTGACGTGTTCGCTTGCATTGCGGATACGCGGCAAGTGCGCCGAGAGCACATCGGTGTCGTAAGCGGTGACCAGCGTCGGCGTTTGCATGTTGCGCAGCGCGAGATCGGAACGCATCGTGAACGCCGCGCGATAGCCCACGCGGTAGTGATCACCCGAGCGCATGAAATCGAGCAGACCCGCATGCAGCACCTCGGCGGGCGGCACATCACCGCGCAGCCGCGCCGCCTGAGACTTGGCAAACCACGGAAAGAAAATTGTTTGATCACGCATGCGTGACCACAACCACACGAGATGCGAGCCGTCCCAGGCCGGCACGAAAGCGGGCAGATAGTGCTGCAGGATGTTCGTTTTCTCGCTCTCGGCGAGGATCACGTAACCATTGGCCGCCGCGCAGACGATGCGCTCGGGATACGCCGCCGCAATCGCTCCCGAAATCATTGCCCCAGTATGAAAGCCGTAGACGGCGGCACGCTCGACGCCGATCGCATCCATGAATTCGATCGCCGCTTCGGCGAAATCGCCCATTTCTACCTGACCCACGCCCATCGCATCGGACAAGCCAAAGCCCGGCGAGTCCGGTGCAATGCACGTGAAATGCGTTTGCCAACGTTCCATCGCTGCCAGCATGTCGCGTGACGACAGCGGCGCCTGGTGAAACATGATCACCACCGGCCCCGAGCCGACGCAGCGGTAGTGAACTTGCCTCGCACCCCAGCGGCCCATGGTGATGGAGGCAAAATGACGGGTGATGCGATTGGTGGACATGCGACACTCCTCTAGGCAAACGCCCGCCGAACTTACCACTGCCTCATGAGCCAATCGACCGAACCCGATCTCGGGTCCACCGACAGGACGTCGGACACCCCCAACACGGGCGTACGGGCCGCGCTGGCCCACCGCGATTTTCGCCGTTACACGCTCGGTCGATTTTTCGCGACCCTCGTCTGGCAGATGTTGGGCGTCGCCGTCGGCTGGCAGGTCTACTCGATCACCCGCGATCCGCTCGATCTCGGGCTGGTGGGCCTCGCGCAGTTTTTGCCGTTCTTCGCTCTGGTGCTGCCTGCGGGGCAGTTGGCCGATCGTCGTGATCGACGGCTGGTCATTGTCGCGGCGTATCTAATCGAGACCCTATGTGTGCTGACGCTGATCTGGTTTTCGTGGAGCGGCAGCAAAGACGTTCGCTGGGTGTTTCTCGCGATGGCGTTGTTCGGTGCTGGCCGCGCGATGTGGATGCCGGCGAGTCAGGCCATGGTGGTCAATCTCGTGCCGACTGCGGTGTTTCCGGCTGCTGTGGCTTTCAACTCGACCTTGTTCGAGGTGGCTGTGATCACCGGCCCCGCGGTGGGCGGTCTGCTCTATGCATTCGGTGAGTCGCGTCTGCAGATGTCCGGTGCGTTGCTCGTGTACTGCACGGGTTTTGTTTTGCTGGTGATCGCGATCACCCTGATTGCCGGGATTCGCCCGCGACGCGCCGCTACCCCGACCGATCCCGTCTCGTGGCGGGAGTTCACGCTGGGATTGCGGTTCGTGTTTCAGCGGCGCACCGTACTCGGCGCGATTTCTTTGGACTTGTTCGCCGTGTTGTTTGGCGGAGTAACTGCCTTGTTGCCCATATTTGCCGCCGATATTCTGCATGTGGGTCCCGAGGGACTGGGCATCTTGCGGACCGCGCCCGGGGTCGGTGCTGCGCTCACAGCCCTCTGGCTCGCCCGGCGACCGATCAGCCGACACGCAGGCGCTCGGATGTTCGGCGGCGTAGCGGTATTCGGCCTCGCCACCATCGTGTTCGGTCTGTCGACGTCGTTCTGGTTGTCCGCGTGCGCGCTGTTTTGTCTCGGAGCCGGCGATATGGTGTCGGTATTCGTCCGTCACCTGCTGGTACAGCTCGAGACGCCCGACGCCATTCGCGGGCGGGTGAGCGCAATCAGCGCGATGTTCATCGGCGCGTCGAACGAACTCGGCGAATTCGAGTCCGGCCTGACGGCGAGTTGGTGGGGGCCGGTGCGGGCGGTGACCTTGGGCGGCATAGCCTGCCTCGTGGTGGTGGCGGGTTACCTGAAACTGTTTCCGGAATTACGCCGCCTCGATCGGTTCCCCCAGGGGCCCTGAGCCCGGGGGTCGGCAACTGTATACATCGACAGGACGGCCGGATGCGCTGTCAAGAATCGCAAAGGCTCACTGCGCGGGAACCGGTTCTCGCTGCGGCGAGTCAAACAAGAAGTCGCTGCGTGGCATACTCGCCCAACCCTTCGGAGAATCCTGATGCACGCCGGTATCGCTCGTCCTGCTGTGCTCTGCGCCGTCCTCGCAGTCAGTCTCGCGGGATGCATGACCGCGCGCATCGATGAGTCGCGAGAACTGCCCACGCAGATCGCCTCGGGCGAGGCGGTGGTGATCCTTGCCAAACCGCAGATCGAGGGAGCGACCGCCGAGGACGAATTCATGGACTGCGTGGGTCGCGGTCTCGGCAAGGGCTCGAGTCCGATCCGCGTGCAAGACAACAACCAGTTCGTCGATTCTCTTTTTCCTTGGTTCGAACCCGCGACCGCACCGCGTCGACCCGAGGCCGTGACCCAACTTTTGGCCCGTCCCGGTGTCAGCGAACGCGTCGCCGCCTCCGGTGTGCGCTATCTCGTTTGGCTCGATGGCGGCACGCGCAAGACCGACGGCGGCGGCAGCATCGCCTGCGGCGCAGCGCCCGGTGCTGCGGGTTGCATCGGCTTCGGTTGGTGGGAGAACGAGTCGAACTACGAAGCGACCGTCTGGGATCTCAAGCAAGCAAAGTCCGCCGGTAGCGTCGGCACCAATGTTTCGGGTACTTCGGCGCTGGTTGGCGCCGTCGTGCCCCTGCCGTTCATCGCCCGCGTGCAAGCCACCGCCTGTCAGCGGCTCGCGGATCAACTGCAGAGTTTCTTCAACGGCGGCACTGCCGCCCCCTGATCGATTCGCATCATGATCAAAATAATCGCTCGCAAAGAATTGGGTTGGTGTGCGTTGATATTGCTGCTCGATCTCGCAGGCTGCGCCACCATGCCGCAGACCGGCGGCGGCTCGACTGGCGGTCTGCCCGGCAGCATGCCGGGTGGCATGCCTGGCGGCATGCCGAGCGGCTCTTCAGGCGGCTCCTCGGGTAGTGGCACTACGGTGACTTTGCCGGGCGGCATCGTGCTCGGCGGCGAGGGCGGTGGCGGTACCAGCGGTGGCGAAACGCGCGGAGACAAGGGCAGCGGCGGCGCGGCGACCACGGCCGATGAGCGCCGCGGTGCCGCCGAAAAAACGCTCGACGATTCACTGGGCGAATTCGACAAAACTTTGGAAGACGAGCAGCGTCGTACCGCAGAAAATCGCGACGCGCAGGCGGCAAACCGCACTGCATCTGCAGGAACTTCGGGTGATGCCGCGAGCGGTGGCCTGGGTCGCGGCGAGGACGATCTCAAATCCGAGCGCACGGCGCAGGTCGGCACCGGCGGTGGCGACGCAGCCGGTGGCAACCAGCGTGATCGCGGCACGGTGAGCGGCGGTGGCAGTGGCGGCCCCGATCGTAGCCGACCCTCGGGCGAGGATGACGACATCGTGGCGCGGCGGCTGCGCCGCGCTGCCGAGCAGGAGCCCGATCCCGAGCTCAAAGAAAAGCTCTGGAAGGAGTACACGGAGTACAAGCGGAATGTTCAGGGCAAGGGCTGATTTCTTTGGCGGCGGCGGGTTCTGGCGTGTGCCGCTGACGGCAGCGCTCGTTCTCTTTGCACTCACAGGCTGTGTGGTCAAAGAGACCAGGCCTTTGCCCAAACTCGAAGCTGTGCAGGCGAGACAGCAGATTCCCGATGCCGAGCTGCTCGACATCAGCGTGCAGGCCTTCGACACCAACATTCCGCCGGCGCTCGTCGACAACGAAGAAGCGCTGGACAAGCGGCGTATCTACCCCGAAGTCCGTCGCGCCGAATCGCGTTTGCTGGCCGCTCGTCTGAAGTCGACTCTCGAAGAGTCGGGCCAATGGGGCGCCGTGCGGGTCGTGCCTGAAGGCGTGAAATTCACCGACGTGCTGGTCAGCGGTAAGATCATCGAGTCGACCGGTGGGCGTCTCGAACTCGAAATCGATGCCGTCGATGCGATGGGTCGCGTCTGGATCAAAGACAAACGCTACGCGGGGGATGCCGATCTCGGTTCCTACAAGACCGACGCGGCGATGCGTGCACGCGATCCGTTCCAGAACGTCTATGCGCAGATTGCCAACGATCTCATGGCGGTGCGCGACAAACTCGGGCCGGGCGAGCGCGGCGAAGTGCGCGAGGTGGCGCAACTGCGATTTGCGCAGGATCTCGATCTAAAATCTTTCAGCGGTTATCTGCAAACCGACGCGGCAGGTTTGACGCGAGTAGCACGCTTGCCAGCCAAAGATGATCCCGCGCTCTCGCGCATCGGCAAGATCCGCGAGCGCGACGCGGCGGTGATCGATACCCTCGATGGCTACAACGAACAGTTCAATGAGGGTATGTTCGACTCCTACGCGGGCTATCGACGCACCATCCGCGAGGAAATGGAAAAAGAAGACAAGGTGCGTGCACAGGCGACGACGCGCACCGTGCTCGGCGCCGCTGCGGTATTGGCCAGCATTCTGGTTTCGAGTCAGTGCGGGTCCACTGACTACAACTGTCAGCGTATCGAAGACGCCGTACGTTACGGCGGTGGGGCTGGCGGTGTGGCAGCCGTGATGTCGGGGATCAAAAAATTTGCTGACGCGAAAACAGCGGCGCAATCCGTCAGAGAACTTGCGCGCAGCTTCGAAAGCGAGGCCGGCACGCAGGTGGTCGAAGTTGAGGGACGGACACTCAAACTCACGGGTACGGCCGAGGAACAGTATCGCGAATGGCGGCGTTTGCTCGCCACAATCTACGCCGAAGAAACCGGTGGCGTAACGCCTGCAGTGGCGCCGCCGGTAGCAATGCCGCCTGCCGGTAAGCCGCCCGCCACCACGCCGAAAGCGCCACGCAGCTGAGATTCCGTGGCGGCATTCGCGAAAGGACAAAAGCTGCTTAATCGCTTCGTTCTGCTCGAGCCCCTGGGGCAGGGCGGACAAGGCGAGGTGTGGCGTGCGCTCGACGAGCAGCGTTCTGCGCAGATCGCCGTCAAGATCTTGCCCGCCACCGAGATTGAAGCCTTGCATGCGCAGTATCTGCTTGCACAGGCCGCGAAGGGACGCGGCGTACTCGAATACTTTAAACCGGTTGTTGATGATGCGTTTGCGCTGCTGCCCATGGAGTTGGCCGCCGCGGACGCCCGCTCGCTGCGGGCGCGCTCCTGGACGCAGTCGCTGGGGTTGCTGCACGAAGTAACCGACGCGCTCGCTGAGCTGCACGCGCGCGGTATCGTGCATCGTGATCTCAAGCCTTCGAACGTGCTCATCGGCTTCGACGGCCGTGCACGTCTGGCCGATTTCGGCAGTGCGGCTCGGGTCGGTGAGTATGCAAGCAATCGCGTGCTCTCGCCCTTCAGCGCGAGCCCCCAACAGCATGGCAGTGCCGCGGCCAGCGTAGCCGACGACCTGTTCGGGCTTGGTGCTCTTGCCTATGAACTGCTCGGTGGTTACCCACCCAATTTCCCAGACACCGCCCGTGCGCTCTCGGGCCTGCCGCCGCTACGGCTTGTCACCGCCGTGACAACGCCCGCGCCGCTGATCGACCTCGTAATGTCTTTGCTGGCCGGCAATCCGCAAGCTCGTCCGCATAATCTGCGCGAGATCGCCAGCCTGCTGCAGGCGCTGGAGTCGCAGCGCCTCGCACCGGTGATCGCCGCCGCGGTCGTACCCCTCGAGGTGGCCGCGGCGAGCAACGAGAGCGGGTCGACGGTACGCCCTTCGATAGCCGCGTGGAGCGGACTTGCGGCGTTGCTGGTGATTTTGGTTGCGGTATTCGTGCTGCTGCCGCGCTATGTGACGCCAATCGTCGCAGCGCCCGCAGCCAGCAGCGCGGCTGCGGGTACGAAACCCGCAGCGACCTCGACCGCAGCGACGGCAGCGAGCAAAGTCGAAGCCGATCGTGAACTGCAAGATCGCTTTGCCGAAGCCAGCGGTCGCTATCGCAGCTTGCTCGATGAGCTAGAAACCCAGGGTGCAGGAGTCTGGGGTGGGGCGACCTTTGCTGCGGCGAAATCTTTGGGGGCACTCGCCGTCGAAGCCGAAGCTGCTCGCGATTATGCGCTCGCCCTCGATCGCATCGGCGTTGCCAATCAGCGTCTGATCCGCATCGTGGAGGAGCGTCCGCAGGCCTTGGTCAAAAAATTACGTGACGGCGAGGCTGCGCTCGATGGCGGTCGTCTCGAACTCGCGCGTCAGGCCTTCGAGCTTGCGCAACTGATCGAGCCGACCAATGTCGATGCGGGCCGCGGCATCGCCAGAGTCACGGCGCTCGGGCCTGTATTGCCCGCACTGGTCGCTGCAGAGACGGCCTCTTTGACCCTCGATCACCTGACGGCGCTCACTCGTTACGAAGAAGTGCTGCGCGCCGATCCGCTCAACAGGGTGGCTCGTGAAGGCGCTGCGCGTGCGCGTTCGCAGCTGGGATCCAATCGCTATGCGCGCGACATTGGCGAAGCGCTGGTCGCCTTGCGCGCCGGCCGTACGGCGGACGCGCGGGCGGCAGTATCGAGGGCGCGAACGCTGCGTCCGACAGGTGCAGAGCTCGCACCCTTGCTGGCACAAGTCGAGGCTGCTGGCGAAAAGCGTGACTTCGAGGAAATACAGGCCGAGATTCTGCTGCTCGAAGCGGCAGAAAAATGGGGCGAGGCTTTGCTGCGCTATGACGCGCAGCTAGCGCGTGATCCGAGTCTCGGTTTTGCACGCAATGGTCGAACGCGCGTCGCGCCACGCGCCGATCTTGCGCGACGTCTGTATGCCCTGCTCGCCAACCCGGTGCGGTTGACCGCACCCGAAGTGAGGCGCGAGGCCGAGCGGCTGTTGACCGACGCCGGTAATGTGAAGGGCGCTGCACCCGTGCTGCGTAACCAATCCGAACAATTACGGGCTGCGATCCGGCTCTACGATCAGCCGGTGCTTGCGGTGATCGAGTCGGATGGCGTGACCGTCGTCAGCGTGCAGCGCGTTGGCAGCTTCGGTGCATTCACGCGCCGCGAGCTGCAACTCAGGCCCGGGCGCTACGTGGCAGTCGGTAGTCGTACCGGTTTTCGCGACGTGCGTCGTGAGTTCATGGTCACGCCGGGGACGACCGCCGTAGTCGTGCAGGTTCGGTGCACGGAGGTGATCTCGTGATGTCTGCCGCGACAACGAGGCTGACCCTGCGCGAACCGGCGGGCTCTCGCGAGCTGAGTCTGCCCTGTCGAATTGGCGGCGTAGCGGGCGATGAAATCATTGTTCCGGGTACGACGGGCAGCGAATCTTTGCTGCTGCATGTGCTCGATGGCGAGCTTGGAGTCACGGTAGCGCCTGACACTACGGTGTTGTTGAACGGCGTGCCGCTAATGAGCAGCGTATTTGCACCACTGCAGAATGGCGATATTGTTGCTCTCGGTAGCGCGCGTTTGCTGTTGCACGACCAGGCCTTACTCGAGGTCCGTCATCTGGTCGGTAACGACACCCTCGCGCCGATCACCGTCGACACTGCGCGCGAGTTCACCGAGTCGGTGGGCGATGAGCAGATTTTTTTGGCGGACCTTGCCGCTGACACGGCTGCAGAAACTGCGCAAGATCCACGCCAGGTTTCGGCGTCATTCGCAGCCAATCGCCGGCTCTTGGCGATTGCCGCCGCGCTGCTTGTGGTGTTCGGAATCTTTGCACTGTTGCTGTCCCGTCTGCAAACCGTCCGAGTCACCGTACTGCCCGCAAGCGCCGAGGTAACGGGTTCGGGCTTCGGCTGGCGTTCGGCCGATACTTTGCTGCTGCTGCCGGGCGAGCGACGGGTTCGCGCCGAAGCCGACGGTTATCTGCCGATTGAGCGTGTGGTCGAAGTAAAAGAGGAAGCGCCTTTGTCGCTGCAGCTGCAGCTCAAAGAAAAACCGGGTGTACTCGAGATCGACATCGGTGGCATCACGGCTCGCGTCTTTGTCGACGGCGCAGAACTCGGTACCGTACCCGGCGATGTTCAGATTCCCGGTGGCGAGCGCACGCTCACCTTGCGCGCCGAGCGTCACCTCGATCTCGTACAAAAAATAACGGTCGCGGGCCGCGGCACGCGCCAGGCCTTGAGCCTGCGCTTGCAGCCCTCGTGGGGTGCGCTTGAAGTCCGCGCCAGCACGGCAGGGGCGAGTGTTTCGGTCAACGATGCGGCACCGGTCGCGTTGCCGACGCGGGTCGATCTGCCCGCAGGTCTGCATCGACTCAGGATTTCGGCGCGCGGTGCCCGCGATTGGCAGAGTGCCATATTGCTCAAAGCAGGCGAGACACAGCGGATTGGTCCCGTCGAGCTCGGTGCTCCTGACGCTCGTTTGCGAGTCACGTCGCGACCCGCCGGCGCCGATGTCACGGTGGGCGGGGTATTTCGGGGTCGTACGCCGGTCACGGTCGGACTGCCTGCGGGGTCCGAACATGACATCAGTGTGTCTTTGCAGGGTTATCGATCAGTCGAGCGTCGGGTATATGCCGCAGCGGACAAAGATATCGCGCTGCCCCTCGTGTTGCAGTCGGTGCCGGTGCGCTTGACGGTACAGGGCGATCCGCTCGATGTCGAAGTGGTGATCGAGGGTGAGGTTCGTGGCAAGACGCCACTGACCTTCGAACTGCCTGCTCGTCGGCACAGCCTCGAAGTACGCAAAGCGGGCATGCAGGCCGAGCGTATCGACGTTGATCTCTCGGCAGCGGTAGATCGCACGGTTGACTACAAGCTGGTACCGGTCGGTCGCGCGCGTGACTGGAAGCCACCGCCGCCTGCGCTACGTGCGCAAACTACCGGCACTCTGCTACGCCTGATTACCGGTGGCTCATTCACGATGGGCAGCGAGCGTCGCGAGCAGGGTCGTCGCGCCAATGAATTTCCACGCAAGGTCACCTTGGCGCGTCCCTATTATCTCGGCACGCGTGAAGTGACCAATGGCGAGTTTCGTCGCTACAAGGCGGACCACAATTCCGGCTTTGTCGGCAAGCGCACACTCGATCTCGATGGCCAACCGGTCAGCAACGCGAGTTGGAGCGATGCGGTGCAGTACTGCAACTGGCTATCGACCCAAGAGGGACTGCCAGTCGCCTACGAACAAAAAGGCGGGCGCTGGGCACTGATCGAACCGGTCACCACCGGCTATCGCTTGCCCACCGAGGCCGAGTGGGAATATGCCGCGCGGCATGCAGGCCCGGGCGCGCGTACCCGGCGCTATGAATGGGGCGATGCGCTGCCGCCGCCCGCTGGTATCGGCAATCTCGCAGGCAGCGAAGCCATCGATGAAATGACTCGTGTGCTCGACGGTTGGCAGGACGATTACCCGGCTATTGCACCCCCCGGAAAACTTCGTGCAAATGGCTTCGGTATTTTTGACATGACCGGCAATCTTTCCGAGTGGGTACACGATGCCTACGTATCTTTCGATGCCAATGCAGGCGGCACCGACCCGCTAGGGCCTGCGGCCGCCGCAAACATGCGGCGCGTGATCAAAGGCAGCCACTGGCGTACCACAACTTTTGCCGATCTGCGCGCAGCCTGGCGAGAAGGCTTTGATGGCGCCTCACAAGAGGTCGGCTTCCGGGTTGCGCGTTATGCGGAGTAAACCCATGCAGAGCAAGGTCATGCAAAGCAATCACAAGACTTGGCGGATGATCCTCTTCACGGCAGTGGCCGCACTCGTCTGTTGGGGCGCTTCGCTGGCGATGCTGCGGGTGTTCGCGCAAGACGCCACGCCCCCCGCAGCCGAAACCAACGAGGCCGAAGAAATCCAGCGTCGCAAAGCGCCCGCCAAAAGTTCCGACGAGGAATCACCGGAATATCGTGATTCTGCCGACAACAACATCAGCCTGCCCATCGACATTTGAACATGAACAAAAAAACTCCCAACGAATTTCTTTTCACCATCGTCGCGCTGTTGCTATCGATCGTAATCGTCCACACGATTTACTTGCTGCACGTGCGTCCGGTTGCCGCGGCTACGCTGCAGGCAGATCGCGAGCGCATGCTGGTCGATCCCAACTATGTCGCCCAGCGTTCACTGGAGGTGGTACTCAAAGATTACGAACAAGAGGCCGAGATCATCCTCATGCTGTGGGCACTTGCCATCATGGGCTACAAGGCGCAGGTGCAGCGGCGTGAGCAGCAAGCGCTCGATGCCGATCTGCTGCGTCTGCCGGACGGCATGAAGATCTTGCCTGAAGACACTCGCGAGTATGCGAGACAGATCGAGAATCTGCCGCCCGAGAGTCGCGAGCTGCTCGTGCCGCGCGCTTTACTCGGCGCGCTGGCGCGCTTTGGCGCCACGCGCAGCGTCCAGGACGCCTCGACGGTAGCACACGGTTTATGTCAGTCGGAGGCAGACCGACTCGATTCCGATCTCGCGCTGCTGCGCTATATCGCCTGGGCCATTCCCGCGATCGGCTTCATTGGTACGGTACGCGGCATCGGTGATGCCTTGTCGCAGGCCCACAAGGCGGTCACCGGCGATATCTCGGGCGTGACCGAGGGACTGGGTGTGGCCTTCAACTCGACGTTGATCGCCTTGCTGCTGTCGATTTTGTTGATGTTCCTCATGCAGCAGTTGCAGCGCGTACAGGAGCGTCGCGTTCTCGATACCGAAACCTGGCTCGATCAAAAAGTCATTCGTAATCTGCAGGCGCGTTCATGAGTGTGATCGGGCTGCATCTGCTTGACGCAGCGCTCGCCGTGGCGAGCGATGGCAGTCTTTTGACATCGTCGCCTTCTGTTGTACACGCAGACCCGGCGCGTGTTGCCATGATGGGTCGCTCGGCCAGCGATATCGCCCGTTTTGCCCCGCAGCGGGTGAGCAGCGACCACTGGGCGACGATCGCGCGCGAGGGCGGGCGGGCGTCAGTAGCTGCCATTGCCGTGGCTCGATCTGAATTGCGTGCGCGTATCGATGACACGCAGCGCGAGTCGTCGTTGCAGTGCGCCGTATCCGCCGCACTCTCTACAGAATCTTTGGGCGTGATCCTCGCCCTCGCGAGGCGCGAGGGCATCCGTATCGGCGGTTTTCATGATGCGGCGGCGCTGGCGGCGGCAAGCGTCGGCTTGACTGGCACGACGCTGGTGCTCGAATTCGGCCTCGCGCACGTGGTGGCAACGCGAGTCGAGCACGTCGATGACCAACTGCTCAGGCGTGCGGCGGTGGTACGTCGCGGCGCTGGCTTGCTCGCGCTGCGGCAGGCCTGGCTGCGGATGGTGAGCGAGGCGATGGTGCTGCGCACGCGCTTCGACCCTTTACACGAAGCCGCGAGCGAGCAACGTCTCTATGACTTGCTTGATGACGCCGCAGCACGTGCGGCAACCGTAGGATCGACCGATATCGAGCTGCCCACGGTTCGTGATCCGGTACGCGTCAGCCTCAGCCGCGATCAGTTCACGGAAGCCGCCGCCGATGTTTATCGCGAGGTTCTCGCTGCACTTCACGAACTGCGTCCCGCGGGGTCTC
The DNA here is from genome assembly GCA_016874175.1 of Gammaproteobacteria bacterium. GTDB lineage: Bacteria > Pseudomonadota > Gammaproteobacteria > Steroidobacterales > Steroidobacteraceae > UBA964. Next base: position 25,434 of record VGUP01000015.1, read on the forward strand.
GCGTCAATATTTTGCTTGACGATACGGCGGTACGTTTGCCGGGGCTTCTGCATCGACTTGCCGAGCTGCGTGGCTGCCGATTTTATTCCCGTAGCTCAAGTTTGATCGCGCGCGCCGCATCGCTCGTCAGTGCGCAAGTCGAGGACGACGGTGGTGTCACGCTGCAGCGCGGCTACCCTGCCGGCGTACCACTCGAGGCAGCGCTTGAACTCGATTTATCGACACTGGCGAATTTCGTCGATACCGCGCCCACGCATGCGTTGTGGGAGGGTCGGGCCTTTGTGTTGCCGCAGAGCGGCGCCTTGGAGATCGGCCGCGACCCTGCATTGAGCGGCATTCGCGTGGGAGAGGGTTATGCGGGTGTGTCGCGCCTGCATTGCTCGCTGCGTGCAGAGGGCGGCACAGTCACGCTGATCCCGCACAGTGCACAAGACACTTGGCTCAACGACGAACGCGTACCTGGCCGAGTCCGCGTGCAGTCCGGAGACCGGCTGCGCCTCGGTACACCCGGTGTCTCGATCGAACTCATTGCGGTCGGCGGAGCAGGCCATGGCACGCCGCGACGTTGAGGTTTTCAGCCTTTCTTTTCTCGATGTGATCTGCTGCGGCTTCGGTGCCGTCATTCTTTTTTACACCATCATCAGCGCACAGAGCGGCATCGAGCGTACTCGCAAGGCCGAAGATCTGAGTGCGCAAGTATCCAAGCTCGAAGAAGAAGTCATTACCGGGGCCAAAAATCTGGTGGTCTTGCGTAACACCCTGAAAAAGACCGAGACCGAGACGGTCTCGGCCTCGTCACGGGCCACGCAACTCATCGAAGAACTGCAGCGCAAGCGCGAAGAAAGTTTCATCTATGACGCTGAAACGCTCGCCAAGCGCGAGCGGATCGAAAAGCTCAAGGCGGACGTCAAGGCGCTCGAAGAAAGCAGCCGCCGACTCGAGGCGAGCGCCAAGGTCGCGACACCGCGCGGCGAGCTTACCGGTGCAGGCAAATCGCGGGCGAGCCGTCGCTACATCACGGGTCTCACGCTGAAGGGTCGACGTATCCTCGTGCTGTTTGATCGCTCGGCCAGCATGCTCGATGAAGATCTGGTCAACATCATCCGCTTGCGAAATTCGCCGCCGGCGGCGCAGCAGAGTGCCGAGAAGTGGCGACGTGCGACCGATATCGCCAGTTGGGTCGTCAATGAAATCCCGGACAGTACGCGGTACCAAGTCTATGCGTTCAACACGTCGGCCACCGCCTTGCTCGAAGGCTCGGCGGGCGAGTGGATTCGCGGCGACGATCAAGCACGACGTGAAAAACTGCTGGACTCGATGGCGCAACTGGCGCCGGCGGGTGGCACCAGTCTCCTCAACGCTTTCGCGGCCATCCACGGTATGAAGGTTCCTCCCGATCAGGTGATCCTGATTACTGACGGCTTACCGACGCAGGGCGCGACGGCACCGGCGCTGCGTCGCTTCGTCGATGCGGCCGACCGCGCCAAACTTTTCGATGAGGCCATTCGTGGTCTCAATAAAAACGTTCCAGTCGACGTCATCTTGCTACCCATGAAAGGTGACGTGCCTGCGCCACACCGATTCTGGGGTCTCGCGCGACTCACCAAGGGTGCGTTCGTCATGCCGTCACCGGACTGGCCATGAAGCTGAAGCGACGCGACACCGAAGTGTTCAGCCTGTCGTTTCTCGACGTCATTTGCTGTGGTTTCGGCGCGATCATTCTGCTGCTCGTGTTATCCGAATTCGGCCAACCGATCGTGATCGAACGCTCTCGACAAGATCTCGAATCGCAGATCAAGAAGCTGCAGGAAGAGCTGTTCGTCATCCGCGGCGACAGTGAACGTCTCGAGCGCGAGCTCAAGGGGCGCGTTGATGTATTGGTCCGCGAGCGGCGCAATCTCGCCAAAGTCGCCGGAGATTTTTCCAGTATCCGCGGTCAGTTCGATGCCTCACGGCAGGATGCAGCCGTCAGCAATATTCTCGAAAACGAATTGCTCTCGGCCTATCAGGAACTCGAAGCGGAGAACAAGAAGTTGATACAGGTCTCGCGAACCCGCAAACGCATCACCACCCAAGCGGTCGGCGGTATTCCGGTCGATAGCGACTACGTGATTTTCCTCATCGATACCTCAGGCAGTATGCAAGGTGGCCACTGGGAAACAGCCATCGAGGTGATGCGCGAAATCCTCGATATCTACCCGCGTCTCAAGGGGGTACAGATCGTCGATGACAACGGCCGCGAACTGTTCGGTGGCACACGCGGCCGCTGGCTGACTGACTCGCCGGGTCTGCGTACCGATATCGTCCAGCGCATGCGCAATTGGCGGTCGTTCAGCGACTCAAGCCCGGCTGACGGGATCGAGCTCGCGATCAAAAACTATTGGTCAACCGACAAAAGAATCAGTATCTACGTACTCGGTGACGAGTTTACCGGCGAGTCGATCCAAGGGGCGCTCGATGCCGTCGATCGCATCAATCGCCCCGACGCGAGCGGCCGCCGGCGGGTCCGTATCCACGCCGTCGGCTTCCCGGAGGCGCCCGGCATGACACCGTTTACAAATATCCGCTTCTCGGCCTTAATGAGGGCGATGTGTGAGCGCAACGATGGGACATTCGTCGGCCTGACGAATACCAAGAGCTGCGCCTTCAGCATGAACGTCGGAGGCATCACGACATGCGTCGGTGGAAATTAGCTAGCATCCTGCTCGGATTGGCGTCGCTCGCCGGTTGCGGCGGCGTACAGATTGCGCCAGACCCAGATCTACCCAAGGCTCTCGTCGAGTCGTTACCGGCAAAGATTGGCTTGGTGATGACCGCCGAGCAGCGTAACTACACCCATTCGGAAACCCGCAGTGGGGTATCGTGGATCGTCGAACTCAGCGCTGCACAGCAGGAGCTTGCGCGCACGGTGCTCGGTGCCACATTCCGGGAGGTCAACGAATTCGTGGATCTCGACGCGGCGCGCGCTGCACCGGGCCTGCAGGCCGTGTTCGAACCCAAGATTGAGCAGTATTCGTTTGCGACCGCCCAAGAAACAGGCGGTACCTATGTCGCGGTCACAATCCGCTACCGCATCAATGTGTTCTCGCCGAATGGCGAGCGCTACGATTCCTTGACGCTGACGGGATACGGCACCGCGCTTGCCGATGGTCTGAGCACCAGCGCACCGATGGATGAAGCTACCAAGGCTGCCATGCGCGATGCGGCATCGCGTTTTCTGGTGCAGTTTCCTGCCACCGAAACCGCCAAAGTGTTGGCAGGTGGCCAGCGACTCGAGGTCAGTGCCGCAGACGCCATGCGGGCACTCGCGGCGAGCGGGCTGCGCATCGAGGCGCTGCCGATCAGGGTTTCGCGACGGGTGGATCCGAACTGGAAGCCTGGGGCGAGCGCTGGATTCTGATCATCAGTTGCTCGCGTAGCACCACCCCTTCGGTCTCGGCGGGTTCCCCCTCGACGATGCGCGGCGCGAAGCGGGTCTTGCGCGCTGCAAGCACGGCCGCCTTGGTGCTGTTCTCCGGCGCCGTCGTGCTGGCGACGACGACATCCTGCACTTTGCCGTCCTTGCCGACCTTTAGTCGCATCTCGATATCTTTGATCGCATAATCGTCGGGACTCTGCACCTTCATGCGTGACACCGATCCTGAAGGCGCGCGGTAGACGAGCACACGGGGCGATTCCAGCAAGGCGCGCAGTTGCGGCGTGCCGCTCGCCGTGGCTGCGTTCGACAGCGCTTTCCAGCTGTCGGCATACGAGACGTAGGCCCGTCCGAGATTGCCACTGACCAAGTACCAATCGCCGATCTGTGCAAGCAGCTCGCCGAGCTGACGTTGATCGACCGGCTTGCTGCGATTGACTATGTCGACCGCAAAGGTGAGTGTACGCAAACCCTCCGAGTTGAGCCGCGTCTGATTGGCTTTATTGACGAAGGGATCGCTGCCATCTTTGAGTTCGAAGGCGGGCTGGGCTTCGACTTCGGGGCCATAGATGGCCTCGAGCAGCCAGGTTCGCGCGAGACCGCGCAGCGCCGGGATGCCGACCACGGGCTTGTCTGCCGACAGCTCCTCGGCGAGCTGCAGCGCCCGCGCATGCAGACCACGCGCCGTGGCATAGCGACCTACCGACTCAAAGAAATGCGCGTAACGATCGAGGGGCTCGATCAGCCGCAGGTCGCGCTTGCCAAAACTCGTTTCGGCAATGCGGAACGCGTACTGGTGCTCGCGCTCGGCCTCGGCCTTGGCGCCGATGTTTTCGTAGGCTTCGATCAGCGCGTCGACGGTATCGAGTTGCGCGGCGTTGTGGAGCCCATCGAGGTTGCGCGACAGATCGACCGCGCGCTTCAGTGCTGTGGCTGCGTCGGCGGGTCGATTGGTGACGAGCCAGGTTTCACCGAGACCCTGCAGCGGACGGATCAGCAGCCGATCGGCCCCCGAGACTTGGCCTTCGATGAGTGCGATCGCCCGTTGATAGTGCGCTTCAGCGGCGGCGAAGTTGCCGCGGCGGAACTGCACGGTGCCGAGATTGGTGAGGGGGTTCACGAGCTCGCGTGAATCTTTGCCGTGCTGCGCCTCGGTGAGTGTGACGAGTTCCTCGGCGCGCTGGCCGGCCGTCGCCAGATCGTCGGCCTCAAGTGCCGATTTGAACCGAGCAAAGATTTGCAGCGGTTCGTTGGGCGCAATATCGGCGGCCAGCACAGCGCTCGGGCAACTGCCGAGCGTGATGAGGGTCAGCGCCGCTCGAAGAGGTAGTGAGATACCAGCCATTGGCGTCCGCCTCGATAACCAAAGAGTTCCGCACACGACATGAAAAAAATTCGCCAGTAAACCCACCACTTGAGTGCTTGATCGTCGCCATAGGCGTGACCCAGCACGGGCATGAGTTCTTCGCGGCGCGCATCCATCTTTTGCAGCCAAGCCTCGGAGGTGAGTTGGTAATGCCGACCGTCGACCTGCCAGTGATCTGCCAAACGCAAATGACGCTGGAAGTAATGCAGCAAATCGTCGCTCGGCATGATGCCGCCAGTGAAAAAGTATTTGGCCATCCAGTCGGTATCGTCGCACACCTCGAAGGTATAAGCGAACCGATGATGGGTGAAAATATGTACGAACAGCGTGGCTTCCGGCGTCATCCAACCGGCGATACGCGCCAGCAGCGACTCGTAGTTACGCATGTGCTCGAACATTTCGACCGACACGACCCGGTCGAAACGGATCTCGGGACCAAACTGCAGCTGATTGATATCGCAGGTGATGATCTCGATATTTTTGAGACCGCGCTCTTTGGCGCGAGCATCGATGAAAAGCTTCTGCGTACGCGAGTTG
>VGUP01000016.1 GCA_016874175.1 Gammaproteobacteria bacterium
TCAGGGATCTTCGGATTTCCATGGACGGCTCTGGAAGAAGATGTGGTGGAGCGGAGGAGGATCGAACTCCCGACCTTCGCATTGCGAACGCGACGCTCTCCCAGCTGAGCTACCGCCCCACACGAGGGCTTGGATTCTAGCACCGGGGGTCCCGGGTCGAAAGGGACATCTCTTGCCCTATCATCACGGTCTGTGAACCCGATCATCTACGCCATTCCGGTCTTCATGATCACGATCCTGCTCGAGGCATGGGTCGCGCGCCGGCGCGGCCTGCAGGTTTATGACCTGCCGGATGCCATCACCAGCCTCAACTTCGGCACGCTGAGTCAGGTGTCTGGCGTCTTCGTGCGCGTATTCACCTTTGGCATCTATGTTTACGTATTCGAAAACCTGCGGCTTTACACGCTGCCGCAGGATCAAATCTGGGTGTGGATCGCAGCGCTCATCGCCTATGACTTCATCTATTACTGGGTGCATCGCTGCGGCCACGAACTGAATGCCATGTGGGCCGCGCATCAGGTGCACCACTCCTCCGAATGGTTCAACTTGTCGACGGCATTGCGCCAAACCTCCACGGGCGCATTTCTAGGGTTTCCGTTCTATCTGCCGATGGCCATCGTCGGCGTGCCGCCGGTCGTGTTCGGCACGGTGGCGCTCATCGATCTGCTGTATCAGTACTGGGTGCACACCGAGCTCGTACGCAAACTCGGCTGGATCGATCGGGTATTTGTCACGCCTTCAAACCATCGCGTGCATCACGGTCAGAACGATTACTGCATCGATCGTAATTACGGCGGCATTTTCATCATCTGGGATCGCCTCTTCGGCAGCTACACCGAAGAGCGTGACGATGAGCCCGTGATGTATGGCATCCGTAAGCCGCTCGCGAGCTATAACGTGGTGTGGGGCAATCTGAACGTCTATACCGATGTGCTGCACAAATCGCTCACGGCAACGACCTTCGGCAAGGCCCTGCGAATCTGGATCGATCCGCCTTCGGGGCGTGGTGCTACCCTCGCCCATCTCGACCCCGCGACGGTTCAACGCTATTCGCCGACACCGAGCTCCACGATCAAAAATTACGTGCTGCTGCAGTACGCACTGCTCGCGATCGCGACGCTCTATTTTTTGGCCAATCAAGACGACTTCGCAATGACCACCACGGTGCTGTTTGCGGCCGCCATCGCAGCTACAGCCGTGAGTCTCGGCTGGCTGCTCGAGGGGCGCTCATTTTCCAAGCACTTCGAAACAGCGCGGCTGCTGACGATCGGCGCTGCGGCACTGCCGCTGCTGTAGCTAGCGGGCGCTTTACCCGGCGGGCGCGCGGCCCTGAGGCAGTTCGGTGGGCGTGCAGCCGAAGTGCTCGCGAAACGCCTTGGTGAAATTCGCCAGCGTCGAGTAGCCGAGAAAATCGCTGATCACTGAAACCGAGGCGTCGCTGCCCGTGACCATCTCATGCCCGCGACGCAGGCGCTCCTGGCGCAGCGAACCGAAGACGGGCTGGCCACAAAGCTCCTGAAACGCCTCGTTGAGCCGTCGACGATTACTGCCGACTTGATGCGCCAGCTCCTCGAGGGACGGCGGATTCGCCATGCGATCGCGCAGGATTTTTTGCGCGCTAGCCACCAACACCGCATCGAGACTCGTACCCAGACTCGCATCGATGATGCGCGCTCGGCGCGCAGCGAGCTCGAGGTGCACACCGACACGGGCCAGCACCTCCTGCGCTTCGAACGGCTTGGAGATAAAGTCGACACCGCCCGCTGCGAAACCATTCAGACGTTCATCGAGATCCGTTTCTGCGGTCAAGAAAATCACCGGAATACCGACGGTCAGCGGGTTTGCCTTGAGTCGCCGACAGACCGCATAGCCGTCCATCTTCGGCAAGTTGACGTCGAGCAAAATAAGTCCAGGCTGCAGGGCGACTGCCAACTGGTAACCCCGCGCACCGTCCTGCGCGACGCTCAAGCGCAGATCGCGCAACGCCATGAGATCGATCAACAACCGCAAATCGGTGACCGAGTCGTCGACCAGCAGCACATCGATGCGCGAGTCACTCATGGATGATCTGCCGTGGCGACTGCGATCTCGCACAAGGTTTCGAGCGTCGTGAAATCGAGATCGATCGCTGCGATCTCGACCTTGTCTGCGAACTCACCGTGCTCGAGTGACAGCTGGCGCAGCCGACGCGCCCAGTCACGGATCGCGGTGATCTCCGAATATTCGACAAGTTGGCGCAACTCCGACAAAGAGTTTTGATCGAGCTTGGTCGGTGCGGCGGCGGCGCGTCCGGCAGCGCCTTGCGCCAAGGTCGCCGGCTTGTCCGTGGCCCACCGCCATTCGAGGCGGAGCGCTTTGCCAATGGCCTCGAGCAAGGCCGCATGGTCGACTGGCTTCAGGAAGGTGTGGGTGAATCGCTGCTCGGCTAGATGACCCACCGACGGGCTTGGCGCCGCGGCGGAGATCATGATGCAAGGAACCTCAGCTCGTCGCCGGCAGATTCCACCCAGCACCGCCCAGCCATCGCCGTCGGGCATAAACTGATCGGTGACGACGACATCGAGCCTCGGCAGATCATCGAGCAGGGCCAAGGCGGCGTTGCCGCTATCGGCTTCGCGAATTGCAAAATCTGCGTATTCGAGTACCGCAGAGAACACCGCACGACTGCCCGGATCATCGTCAATGATCAGCGCGAGTCGCTGCGGACCCGCGTACCCCGTGGGCAAACTATTCTGCCGTCGAGCTGCGTGCGACACGACCGGCCGCTCTACGCGCTCGGCAGTAATCATGAAACGAAATGCACTGCGCTTCCCGAGCGTGCTTTGCACGGATATTTCGCCGCCCATCAGGGTGACAAGTTGCCTGACGATCGCCAGTCCCATGCCGGCGCCCTTGCCACCGTATCGAGCGGCTCGCTCAACACGTTCGAAAGGCTCAAAGATTCGATCTTTCTCGTCTGCGGCAATACCCTCGCCGGTATCGATGACTGCGAAACTCAAACATCGCCGACCATCGTCGATGGCGCGCACCCCGTATTCCAGCGTGATGCAGCCATCGTGCGTGTGACGAGCCGCGTTCACGATGAGGTTGTCCAACACTTGTCGCAGCCGCCCGGCGTCGACCAGCAAAACCAAGTCTGGAGAAATCTCTCCGCCAGAGACCGCGTGCACCACCAAGTTGTTTCGGTTGCGGGCGACGAGAGTCTGCGAAGAAATCTTGACCGCCTCAATGAATTCGAGGACGGTGACTGGCTCGGGACGTAGCTTCAAGGCGCCAGCGATTCTCCGCGAATAATCGAGAATTTTGTCGATCATCGACAGCAAGTGGCGCCCACTTTGCATGATGCTGGTGAGTTCGGGGGTCATGAGCTCACGTTTTTTCGAGCGCATCACTAGTTGGGTGTTGCCGAGCACGATGTCGAGCGGAGTACGCAACTCGTGACTCATACGCGCCAGAAAAGCCACTCGCGATGCATCTGCCACTTTTGAGGCTGCCAAGTCGCGCTTCAACCCGCGCGAGCGCTCGGTGAGCGCGAGAATGACCAGCACGGTGGTGGTCAGCATCGCAACCGGCGAGATCACGATGTCGACCCACCCGTATGGAATCATCGCGCCGAGCACCGGACCGCGGGCAGCGGTGATCAAACCGATGGTTGCGTAACCTGGCAGGATCCACAGCACATACTGCCGCCCCGCACGGATGTCGAGGACACTCGCCCAAATCATTGCCATCGCGATCGGCATGACCAGAGTCCCCCAAATCAACGTACCCACCTGAAAATCGATCAGCAGGCCGTATATCTGGAACAACAGCGCGGACGCCAATAACACGATTACCGAAGCGTACAGCCACTTCGTCTGCCGGAGACTGGGCAGCGTCGTGATGGCGTAACCCGAAAAACCGAGCACCGCCAATATGCCCCCAAGGTTAGTCAACTCGACGGGCAGAGGCAAAGTCGCCGGCCAAAGATAATTGACCATGAACCCGGTACGAACGGTCTCGATCAGCCATTCACCGACGAGCGCGACCGAAAAGAAACCGTACTGCGGCTCGCGCGTGCTGAAGAACATCAAGGTGGTCACGACGCCCCCCAACAAGAGACCACCAAAAACCAGTCCCATCCACACATCGAGCGTTTGCTTCGCAGCAATCAGTGCGTCAGGTTTCCAAAGCGTCGTCTTGAGACTGATCTGCGGCTTGGAAACAACGCGAATGAAGATCTCGCGCGAGGTGCGCGGCGCGAGCGTGACCGCCACCGCCTTAAAGTATTGGCCAACTCTATCGCGTCTCGCCCGCGGCACCTCGTACCCGAGCCGGCTCGGCAACCACTCGCCGATTTCGGTTTGCTGATAAACCGTGACGTCACTGGCCCGGGCAAGACCGGCCTGCAGCCAACGCTCCACCGCCCGGTCTGAATCGTTGCGCAGCCTGAGCCTTAGCCAGACGCTCTCGCGTTGGAAACCGACGCTGAAACCCGTACCACGCTCGCCCGCAAGCACCGGCTCGAATTGGCAATGCCCGGCGGCAATGCCCGCGCGGGTTGCGGTGCGTGGCGCCTTGCACCAATCGATGCCCACCGTCACCAAATGTTCATCCGCGATCGAGGACATCTCGGTCGACGCCGCAGCCACGCCCGTCGCCGCCAGCAACAAACTTGCAGTCAGAGCGTTAAACCAGGTCAAAAGTGCTGATTTACGGACTTGGATCCCCACTGTTCTGCCCTTGTCGCGTAAATGGTGCGGCTGGGAATAGTTTTCGTGCGGATGAGAGTCATAGCTCAAGGTCGAAATTTCTAGCATCCGCCTATGGATCGACCACGCAAACCGACGCTGCATGGCCCCGGCTCCGCACCGGGCACCCCCCCAAACCTCATCGACTACGACCCCGCTTTGGGTGCCTCCGTGGTCACCGAATTGCCGGTCAACCACCGCTCTGCTCGTCCAGCTTCGGCGGTCGCCGTCGAAGACCAACTCATGACCATGCACCAATCGGCGCTGCGTATCCGCGGAGTGCTGCATTTGCTGCACGAGACGCTGCAAAGCGGCAATGGGATCGACGCCAAACACGCGCAGGCGGTTTGTGCGCTGATCAAAAGTGCAGAAATGGATCTGGGCGCGGTCGACAAGTCGATCGATGCCCTGGTCGACGCCCACCTCGCGCGTAGCCGCCGCTGACGAGCCCGCCCGGGCCCGAACCCCGGGCCCGAACCCCGTGGCCGAACAGCACGGCGCGGGATCAGTTAGTCTGCGGCGATGGAGTCGGACGCCGCTCGCTGGCCACGAGTTGCCCTAAGAAGTTTGTTTGCCCGCTTGGTCACGAGCGAGCGGCGCCAGCGTCTCGCGCGCGGCTGGCGACGAATTTGGCGCCGCGCCGCTCGCCGGCTCACGACCGTCCACTATTTTCATCAGGCAGACGATCCGTACAGTCAGTTGGCGGCGAGCCAACTCGACGAATTTTGTGCGCGCTATCCCCTTCGTCTCGAGACTCACGCCGTGCCCCCACCGGATCGCGCTGCGGCGCCGCAGGCCGAAGCACTGCGGCGGTGGTCGCAGCGTGATGCCGCGCGTTGGGCGCAGCACTTCAAACTCGCGCCTCCTGAGCCGCCTCGGCACCCTGACGAGCTAGCGCTCGCGCACTGTGCTTCCCCGCGCGCGCTCGAAGCCGGTGCCGCCCTACGACGCCGGCTCGGTCATTATCTTGGTGGGATGTTTTATTGCGAGGGTGAGTGGTACTGGGGTCTTGACCGCTTGCATTACCTGGAGTCGCGACTTTCCACCGAAATGCAGCGCGAGGCCGCACCGTCACCGCTTTTTTTGCCACCCGCACTGCAATTCGCGCCGACGACCCCCACGGCAGAGGCGCCAACCCTCGATTTTTTTTGTTCGCTGCGCAGTCCCTACACCTGGCTCGCCACCCCGCGAGTACGCGCGCTCGCCAAACATTACGGGGCCACACTGCGCTTGCGCTTCGTATTGCCGATGGTGATGCGTGGCCTTCCGGTACCGCTCGCCAAGCGACTCTACATTCTCAAAGATACCAAGCGTGAGGCGCTGCGACTCGGCCTGCCGTTTGGCGATGTGGCCGATCCGGTCGGCTTGCCGACGGAACGCGGCCTTGCGCTGTTGCATCATGCCGTTCACCAGGGCTGCGGCGAAGAATTTCTCGAATCGTTCCTGTGTGGCGTCTTTGCCGAAGGTATCGATGCGGGCAGCCGGCGCGGTCTCGAGCGCATCGCAATACGCGCCGGACTGAGCCGCGCAAACCTGCACGATGCGCTCGCCGATCACTCGTGGCGCGCGGTGGCCGATGCCCATCGCGAAGACTTGTTGGCCGCAGGGCTTTGGGGTGTACCGTCCTTTCGGGTCAACGGTTCACCCGCTCTCTGGGGACAGGATAGGCTGTGGATGATCGAGCAAGATTTGCGCGCGTTGAGCGCCTCATGAGCCGCATGAACAAAAAAATTCTGAAGATCTCTGCCGTGGTCATCACCACGATCGCGACGCTCGCTGTCGGCGTTCAGCTGCTCGGCGGTTGGACGGGTCTCGCCCTGCTCTATGTGCGCCATGTCATGAGCAAAGAAAGCGCCCCTTTCAGAGAAGTCCGTTGGCAACAAGGACCCGCCGCGAGTTCCTCGACTGCACAATCCACCGCGACCCGTCGACCGAATGTGCTGCTGATCGTCGTCGATGATCTCGGGTATGCCGACCTCAGCGCTTTCGGTGGCGGCATTGCCGAAGGTCGGGTGACGACGCCAAATATCGACAGTCTCGCGCAGCGCGGCGTGAGTTTTGATACGGCGTACTCGGGTAATCCGACCTGCGCGCCCTCACGCGCCGCCATAATGACCGGACGCTACCCGACCCGTTTCGGCTTCGAGTTCACCCCAACGCCGTCGCTGTTCATGAAGCTGCTCGCCCGTGCGGGCGAGCGACAGAGCGCTGAGGCTCCGCCCGTTTATTTCGCGGACCGCGAGGCCGGACAACCCGCTTACGAAGATATGGGACTGCCCGCCTCGGAAGTCACCATCGCCAAAGTATTGCAAAGCGCGGGTTACCACACGGCGCACATCGGCAAGTGGCATCTTGGCGACAGCCCGAAGTTCCGCTCGTATGCACACGGCTTCGACGAGTCGCTCAGCCTGCAGCATGGCGCCTCAATGTATTTGCCGAGCACAGACCCGCGCGTCGTGACCGTCGACCCCGAGCACAACATCATCGACAAATTCATTCTGGCCAATCAGCCTTGGGGCGTACGCTTCAATGACGGCGAAGTGTTCAAGCCCGACCGCTACCTCACCGATTACTTCACTGATCAAGCGATCCGTGTCATCGACGCCAACCAGCACCGACCGTTCCTTTTGTACCTCGCCTACAACGCACCGCACACGCCGCTGCAGGCGATGCGCGAAGATTATGACGCGCTGCCGTTCATCGAAGATCACGCTTTGCGCGTCTACGCCGCGATGCTGCGTTCGCTCGATCGCAACATCGGTCGCGTGCTCGCTGCGTTGCGCGAACGCGGTCTCGATGACAACACGCTCGTCATCTTCACCAGCGACAACGGCGCGCCACATTACACCGGCTTGGGTGCACGCAACGCCCCGCTACGCGGCTGGAAAGCCACTCACTTTGAGGGCGGCATCCGCGTACCGCTCTTCCTGCAATGGCCGGCGACCCTGCCGCAAAATACGCGTCGCGCCGGTCCTGCTGCCCACTTCGATATTTTCTCGACCATCGCAGCCGCCACCGGCGCAACGGCCCCGACGGATCGCGTCATCGACGGCGTCAATTTGCTGCCCCATGCACGCGGCGATAGCGTCGGCCGACCCCATGACTCGCTCTTCTGGCGCACCGATCGCTATCTCACGCTGCTCGATGGCGAGTGGAAATTGCAGTTGACCGAGATGCCGCGGAAAGAATGGCTCTACAACCTCACACTCGACCCAAGCGAGAAAAACAATCTCGCCACCTACGAGGCCGCGCGCGTCGCCGCCATGAAATCCCGCCTGATGGCCTTCGATCGCGAGCAGGCCGCGCCGATCTGGCAATCGCTGGCAGCGGTCGCGGTACCGCTTGATCGCACGGTCGCGGAACCGCCGCGTGCGGGTGAAGACTATGTTTACTTTTCGAACTGAGATGACTCATGTCAAAAATTGAACTCAACGTGAACGGTCAATGGCAGACGGTGGATGATGTTCCGCCCGACATGCCATTACTCTGGGTGCTGCGTGACCGACTAGGTCTCACGGGTACGCGATTCGGTTGCGGCATGGCGCAATGCGGCGCCTGCACGGTGCACCTTGAGGGCAATCCTGTCCGCGCCTGCTCGGTGCCGGCGAGCGCAGCGGTCGGCAGCCGCATCACCACCATCGAAGGACTCGCCGCAGCCGATGGCACATTGCACGCCGTACAGCAGGCTTGGCTGGAACACGACGTTGCGCAATGCGGCTACTGCCAATCGGGCCAGATCATGAGCGCAACCGCCCTGCTCGCCCGCAACAGCAAACCGAGTGATGCCGATATCGATGCCGCCATGGCCGGAAATATTTGTCGCTGCGGAACCTATGTGCGTATTCGCAAAGCGATCCACTCCGCCGCCACGGCACTGCGAGCGCGCATATGAGCGGGTTCCATATCCAAAAACTTGATCGGCGCCGTTTTTTGCAGCTCTCGGGTCTGACTGGCAGCGGCTTGTTGCTCGGCGTTGCCGTCATCGACTCAGACCCTGCACACGCCGCTGCCAATACGCTCGCCCCGAGTGCCTTCGCACCGAGCGCGTTTCTACAAATTTCAAGCGAGGGCATCGTGATCTACGCCACGCAGCCCGAGATCGGTCAGGGCGTGCGCACCTCGATCCCGATGATTTTGGCAGAAGAGCTCGATGTGGCATGGAAGGATGTCGAAATCCGCATCGCCAGCATTGATGCCAAACGCTACGGCGTGCAGACCGCCGGCGGCTCTACCGCAACGCCTCGCAGTTGGAATCCGATGCGACGGGCGGGCGCCGTAGCGCGCGCCATGCTGATCGAGGCCGCCGCGCGCGAATGGAATGTCTCGGCCAGCGAATGCCGCACGCGCGACAGCAAGGTCATGCACGCCGCTTCAGGGCGACGCGCGCACTACCGCGATCTTGCCGAGGTCGCGGCAACGCTGCCCGTGCCCGATGCGGATACCCTCCAGCTCAAAACCCGCACCGAATATCGACTCCTCAATACGCGAGTACGCGCCACCGATGGCCGCGATCTCGTCAGCGGACGACCGACCTACGCCAGCGATGTGCGCATTCCGGGCATGCTGTACGCGATGTACGTCAAATGCCCGCGCATCGGCGGCAAGGTGCGCGCCGCCAACCTCGATGCGGTCCGCTCGCTGCCCGGGATAGTGGATATCTTTGTACTTGAAGGTAATGGCGATCTCACCGAGCTCAAGCCCGGGGTCGCGCTTCTCGCGCGCGATACCTGGTCCGCCTTAAGCGCCCGACGGGCGCTGCGCATCGAGTGGGATGAGAGCAGCGCGGCAAGCGACGACTGGCCAAGCACCCTTGCCAAGGCGCGGGAGCTCGCACCAGCCGGCGGTGATGACGCAACGGGCAGTGATCTCATCGCCGAGCGCGGTGATGTGGCAACGGCATTTGCCTCAGCAAAGAAAACACTGCAAGCGACCTACAGCTACGCGTTCCTGTCGCATGCGCAACTCGAGCCGCAAAACTGCGTGGCGCGGCCCCTCGCCGGAGGCGGCATGGAACTTTGGCCACCGAGCCAGACACCGCAACGCGCGCAAACGGCCGTCGCCAAACTTCTAGGGGTCGCCGAGGCCAACGTCACCATTCATCCGCAACGCCTCGGCGGCGGCTTTGGTCGACGCCTCAACAACGACGTCGCCTGTGAGGCAGCAGCGATCGCAGCCCGCGCCCAAGCGCCGATCAAGTTGCAGTGGATCCGCGAAGACGATATGACCAACGATGTCGTGCGCGCCGGCGGTCTGATGGCCTTGCAGGGCGCGCTCGATGCTCGTGGTCGGCTCACGGGCTGGCGCAATCATCAGATTACTTTTTCACCGGATGGCAAGCGAATCGTCTCCGGCGGCACGTTGCGAGCCGACGAAGATTTCGCGCCGCTGCTGCCCGCCGTGCGCATCACCCGCTCGGTGCTGCCGTGGAGCTCGCCCTGCGGCTTTTGGCGCGCACCTGGAGCGAGTGCCTTCGCGTTCCCGCTGCAAAGTTTTCTGCATGAAATGTCGATCGCCGCGGGACGCGACCACCTCGAGTTTTTGCTCGAACTTTTGGGTGAACCGCGCTGGTTGCCGCCCGCCAACGCCGGCGCACTCAACACGGCGCGTGCAGCTGGCGTGCTGCGCCTCGCCGCCGAGAAAGCCGGCTGGGGCAAACGGCTGCCGGAAGGCCGCGCGCTCGGGATCGCTTTTTACTTCAGCCACACGGCGCATGTCGCCGAAGTCGCCGAGGTCAGCGTCGATGCGGCACAGCACATCACTGTGCACGCGGTGACGGTGGCCGTCGATGTCGGCCCGGTCGTCAACCTCAATGGCGCCGAGGCCCAGTGCCAAGGATCGGTGATCGACGGCTTGAGCGCGATGGCTGCGCAGCAACTCACCCATCGCAACGGCGTCATCGACGAGAAAAACTTTGACCGTTATGCGCTGCGGCGGATCGGCAGCGAGCCGCGCATCGACATCCATTTTCTGCAAAGTGACTTTCCGCCGAGCGGTCTCGGTGAGCCGGTGCTGCCACCGGTCGCGCCGGCGATCTGCAATGCGGTGTTCAGCGCCTGCGGTCAACGCATCCGCTCACTGCCGATCAGCGCGGAAGGCTTCTCGATCTGATCAACTCGAAGGCGGCCCGCAGGGATTCTGCGGGCCACTGCCCGGGCGCCGAGGTCGCGGCCCCGGCGGCGAAACTCAGGGCAGAGCCGAACATGCCGCAGAACACCCGGCTGACTCCGCCGAGCGGACCCATCGCCATGGTGATGAGCGGTCGCTCGAGCTCACGATAGCCTCGCTCCGAGGCTTCGAGCAGCCGCAGGACATCTGCCATCGAGTGCGGCATCACCGCCACTTTGGCGACATCAGCGCCCGCCTCGACCGCACGCTGCAGCCGAGCAAAGATTTCGGCAGTCGGCGGCGTACCGGAAAAGTCGTGCGCCGAAACGATGGTCTGTACCCCCGCCTCGCGCGCGGCGCCCAAGGCTGCAGAGAGCAGCGCCGCCGGCGCCGATAATTCAAGATCGACGAAATCGATCGCGCCGCTCGCCAAAGCACTGCGGATGACGCCCGCCGCACGGCTCGCATCGAGTCCGCAAGCCTCCCCGCCCTCGGCCTGCGAGCGCAGCGTGAAGATCAGCGGTGGTCGTGCAGCGGGCATCGAGACCATGAGTGCCGCGCGCAGTTGCTGCAGCACATCAGGCACGAGCTCGACTTTATTGGCGGTCAAGAAATGATCGACTCGCCACTCGATGATGTCGGGCGCGAGCGCAAGCACCGCGTGCAACTCGCTTTGCAGCGCGACCGCTTCGCGGGCCACCAGCGGGATACAAATCGCCGGGACTGCGCCGCCACCCAGCGGTTTGCCGGCAAACTCGATCGATCGAAAAAAACCCGTGGGCAAACTTGCGTCGATCATGGTGACGTTACCCTAGCATGCGTCAGGCGGCCACGGCAGCGCAGGAGGCTGCACGTCACCGGGGGAATGCGCCCCATGCATTTTGCGTCTCGAGATCGGCGCAGCGCCTCGCGGTATTGAGCAACACTTCGGTCGAGGCGTAGGGCTGCGCTTTCACTAGCGCATCGATACTGGCCTCGATTCGCTCATTGATCCGCATCTTTTCGGCGCCATCCGTCAAATCACCGACTAGACGCTGCTCGATCATCCGCCGCCAGGGCTCGAGCGACGCCGCGAGTCCCGAGGATTCGGTATGAGCAGCGCGGCTACCGTATTTTTCTTGCGTCAACATGATCGCCTTGTAACAGGTGATCAGCAGTTCGATACGGCGCTCGCCAAACGGCAAGGTCGGCTTGTCGGTCTTCGACGGGGTACTCGTCTGCGCCGGCGCTTGCTCGCGACCACAGCCCGCCGCAAGGCAGTTCCCCCCGAGCATTACCATCGCCACCAGCACGCGATACGTCGATTTCATTGACTGAGCGCCACTTGCAAACCGCCGTCCTGCGGCGCCACCAGATAGGAAATTTTCGCATCGACCTCCTGACCGCCGTCGTAGTCGATGTCGAAGTGGACGGCTGCGCGACAGGAGATCGTCACGATGGTATCCGCGGCGAATTTGGTTTCGATGCTCGATGCAGACGCCTTCACCGCGGTTTGCGCCCAGTCCTTGCAGGCGGTGGCGCAACTCGGCGCGTCACCATTGACCTGCGTCGGACACGACGCAGCGATCTGCGGTATTTTTTTGTGCAGACTGTCTGCACATTGTGCGGTCAGATCAGCAACGACCCCCTTGCTGACCAGATCAAGCATTTTCTCGATGACTGTTGGGTCATCGCAGACGGGCTTCTGGCTACACGCCGACAGCAGTACGAGCAGCATCAACATCAGGGCTGCCGATTTGCCTAACGAATGGTTGCAGGACGATTTTGCAATGACCTCGTTCATCGTGACTCCTCCAACCACGGCCTCAGCTCACCATGCCCGCTTCGACCCAATGAAAACGCTTGGGCGTAATGCGCCATGGCAGGTATCGCCGCGGCACACCCGCTGGCAGCAGCTCGCCGGTGCCGTGATCGATCCAAACGCCCTGATGACCCAGTTGTTGCAAGCGTACTGAATCGAGCGGTAATTCGCTGACGAAACCCCGCGGATTCGGGAAACCTCGGTCGCCGGTGGCGCTGTCGAACCCCCCTTCGATGACCGTAGAGAAACGATCATGGAAGCTGGCCCAAGGGTGACCGTCGAGCATCTCGGGCAAGGCTGCCAGCCACCGCTCGTAATCGGTTCGCTCTAGTCCGAGTTGTCCAAGGACGTTGCAAAAGAGCGCCGGTGTGCCACCACGCTCACGCAGCAGTGGCGGTAGCCGGCTGACGAAGTCCCCGAAAATCCACTCTGCGGACGAGCCCGCACGGCGCAGCTCGGCGCCATGCCGCAGCCGAAAAAAAAATGGCGCTGATCGATCGAGTTCGATTATCGTCAGCCGACTGAAATGGCTGAGAAAGCGAGAGGGCAGAAACCAGCCAGCGCTTGCGCCGACCAGAATCAGCCCGGTGCTGTCAGGTCGCCAAGCACCGAGGAATTCGGCAATCTCGTCCCTGAACGGCTGATGTAGTCGCCAGCATCGTAACACTCGCGCGTGCCACTGCAGACCACCTGTCCTGCGGAAAACGCCGGGAACGGCATCATTCGCCATACCGTGAGTCGTCGGACGCATATTGTTAGGTGAACTATGTTTGCTTTATTAAATAAGATCAATATTTACCCCATCCCCAGTGCGCGTGACGGACTCAGGGCGCTCGCTGCTGTCAGCCTCGTCATTCTGTCGGCGTGTACTTACAACACAGAGCTGACCAAAACAAAAGCCGCGCCTGCGGTCACGGTCGGTGTGGCCTCCGGAACCTGCGTCATGGCCACCGAAGAGGCGGTCGCCGACCTCTTTCGTAAATGGAATCTAAGCCTCGCCACGCTCGACTCATCGAAGGTAGCCGCCCTCTACTGGCCGGGTGGAGTGTTGTTGCCGACCGTCTCCAATATTCCGCGCACCGATACCGCCGCCATCACTGATTACTTTGACCACTTCCTACAGAAATTTCCGCGCGGAAAAATTCTTACGCGCACCATTTATCGCGATTGCGGCGTTGCACTCGACATGGGGACCTACGAGTTCTCGCTGATGGACCCGGCGGGCGAGCCCTCTACGGTTCGAGCGCGTTACACCTTCGCCTACACCTACCGCAATGGCACCTGGAAAATACAGCACCATCATTCCTCAGCCATGCCCGAGCCTGCGAGCGACGTATCGACAACATCTGCTGCGGCGATACCCAGTGCTCACGACGACAAATCGACGCGCGATACGCACGGCACAGACGACCAACCGGCAGTAGCCGTACCCAAAAGCGATCCCGGCCCCACCGCCAATACGCGCACCGCTTCACCACGCACTGCTCGCATCCAACTCGACGCAGCACCGCGCACACCCGATGCGCTTCTGACCTCCGATCAACGGAAGAAAATCGGCAGAGAAACCGTCGGCTTAAAAATATGTGTAAGCGGTGATTCGGGGGCGCGGTCAGTTGACGTCTCAGATCCGGCGCCGTACGCGGAAGCGAATAGCGCTGCGGTCGCCTGGGCTCAAGAGGCCCGCTGGAAAATCATTGGTGGCGCGGACGCCGCCGCCCCCGTCTGCGCGCAGGTGGTGGTGCGTTTTTCTGACGCGGGGATCTAGGCGACTCGACCGAGTCGAGCGAGTTGAATTCTCGCGGCAGCGCCCATTTCTTTGAAAACTGCGCCATGATCACTGCGGCGCGTTGGCGCTCTTCGGGCGTCAGCAGCGCGGCGATCATGCGGCGATTGGTGTCGGCTTTGGCAGCAAAGTCCGTATCCCAACCGGAGGCGCTCATTTTTGCCGCCGAAAGCCATACATAGGCCTTGAACGCATTGGGCTCGACGCCTTTGCCGTACGCATAGCGAACACCCACCTCAGCGCGGGCACGCGAATTGCCGCGAAGGGCAGCCGTCAGATACCAGCGCGACGCGAGACGCTGATTCTCGGTGACGCAGAGTCCCCGCGCATAGAGTTCACCGAGACCAAAGGCCGAAGATGAATCGCCCGACTTCTCGGACTTCAGCCACGCCTCCTTGGCCTCGCAATAGTCGCCCGCCCTGAACGCGTCGAAACCGTCCAGAAAATGTGCCGACGCCGGATTCGCGAACAAGGCCGCGAACACTGCCGCCAGCACTGCGAACAGCGCGACCGAGGACCGCCGTTCGATGCCGCGGTCGATCATTTGGCCGGTCGCTCGCCGTCGCGGTACAACACCGTGATGCTGATTCGGCGATTGCGCGGATCCGCCGGGTTGAGCGGATTGACCGGTTGCGAATCGGCGACACCCTCGATTCGGGCGAATCGCGAGTTATCCACACCAATATCACTCAGCAATTGACGCGTCGTATCCGCGCGAGTTGCGGATAAGTTCCAGTTATTGTTGCCTGCGCCCTTGAACTGAACGTTGTCGGTGTGGCCGCGGACGGCGACCTCGTTCGGCACGCCCCTCAGACTCTCGCCCACCTTTTCGATCAGCGTCTTCGCTTCGTTCGAAATCTGGTTGGTGCCAGAAGCGAACATGGAAAATCCGGCATCGTCCAGAATTTCGATCCGCAAGCCCTCTTTCTCACGTACGAATTTGACAATCGAGAGCAGCTCGGCAGTCTTTTGATCGGCACCGATCTGCTTTTCGAGCGCATCCTGCAGATTCTCGAAACTCTTTTCGTCTTGCTCCGCAACAATTTTCTTTTTTTCCTCTTCGCTCAAACCCTGTGGTAGGGCCTGATCTTCTGAGGTCGACTGCTCCTCCTCGGTGCCGGGCGCTGTCAACTGCATAATTCCAGTCTGCGTCAACGTCATCGGTAGCGCCTTCGGGTCAATCAAGGACTGACCACCAAAAAATCCGCTCGAGCCGCCCGAGTTGTCGACTATGGGACGGTTGGTGGGTTGAAAGTACTCGGAAATACTCTTTCTTTGATCCGCATTGGTCGCACCCAACAGCCACATAAGCAAGAAGAACGCCATCATCGCGGTCATCATGTCGGCGAGCGCGATTTTCCAGGCACCGCCATGGCCGCCCGCATGCCCATCATCGATGATTTTCTTGATGATAATCGGCTGTAGGGGCGCAACTGCTTCGGCGGCAGGCTCCTCTGCCGGTGCAGACGCCGCAGAGGCCCCCTCCGGCGCGGCGGCAGCGCTCGGATCCGCGTTTTCAGCGCCCGCCGTAGCGAGCGCCTCAACCTCACTTGCCGCGGAGGCCATCGAAGACTTCCGCGAAAGTCGGACGCGAGTGGTGATCGATCGCGGCACGAGCAGACTCGATGATTAGCGGTACCGGATAACCCTTCAGGTGACCAATCAGAGTCCACTTGGCGACTACGTAAATTTGTCCCTCTTCGTCAACGATTTGTTTGAGGCGTCCGGCCAGTGGCCCGACGATGCCGTACGCAAGGAAAACGCCGAGGAATGTACCTACCAGTGCGCTACCGATCAGCGCACCAAGCACGCTGGGCGGCTGGTCGATCGCCGCCATCGTTTTTACGACACCCAGTACGCAGGCCACGATACCGAGAGCCGGCAAGGCCCCCTCAAGGCTGGTAAGCGCTTCAGCGGGCTTCAACGCGGCATGATGATGTGTTTTGATAGCAACGTTCAGGGTATCCTCCACCGCATCGGGACTCGGCGGCTGGTTGGACGTCACGAGCAGACGAATCGTGTCGCAGATCATCTCGACTAGCGCGTGGTCCTTCAGCAGCTTTGGATATTCGCCAAAGACCGCACTCGCTTCCGGATTTTCGATGTGCGGCTCTAGCGCCACAGCACCCTCCGCCTTGAAAGCTTAAAGAGCTTTACGATGAGCGTAATTGTGTCCTGAAACTCCTGTTTGTGGTACGCGGAGCCGCTGAGGGTTTTTCCGACACCCGCGCCGACTGCCTTGAGCACATCGAGGCTGTTTCCGATGACCATTGCGCCGATGCCTGCGCCGAAGATGATGCCCAGCTCGGTGGGTGCAGCCTCCAAAATCGGAGCCATCGACCCTCCGTGGTTTACGTAGAAACCAAACACGCAACCAAAGAGCACTACCAATCCGATGATAACGAACATTTAAGCGTCTCCTACCGATTTCGCTGTAGAGACATGGACTTTTCTTAGGTGGGTCCGCATCTCGTCCGAGTTTGTCTTTCCCAACGGGAGAAGTTTAGCCTGCTCATCGATCAGACCACGTAGTTTCTTGGCAATAGCCGTGAGCATCTGGCTGACTCGTGACTCGCTGACCTCGAGTACCGCACCGATTTCGCGCAGCGTCAGCTCGCGATCGTAGTACAGGGCGACCACGGTCTTTTCGCGCTCGGACAGAGCCGCGATCCCGCGCTTGAGCGCATCGTGGGTGCTCGC
Source organism: Gammaproteobacteria bacterium (assembly GCA_016874175.1). Lineage (GTDB taxonomy): Bacteria > Pseudomonadota > Gammaproteobacteria > Steroidobacterales > Steroidobacteraceae > UBA964. The sequence goes on from VGUP01000016.1 coordinate 17,120, forward strand.
CTCATCGGCAACCTCCTCGGGCGAGGGGATTTCACTGATGAGGTCGATATCCTCAAGCGTCACCGAGCTCACAAGGCCCTGATTGCGGCCGCGAAGCTTCTCGTAGCGATCAACGTCGATCCCAAGTTGCTCGGCGATTTGTCGATTGGTCGCTGTGCCGCCGTTGGCATTGGCGATGCGGGTAGCCGCGGCGCGCGCCTCGACCGCTACTTTGACGGTACTGCGCGGCGCCCAGGCGGCACGGCGTATCTCATCGAGCATCGCGCCGCGAATCCGCAGTTTGGCAAAAGTTTCGAAATCATTGCCGCGGGCCTCGTCGAAGGCCTCGATCGCCTCCATCAACCCGACGATGCCGGCTTGAATCAGATCGGAATGCTCGATGGCGGCGGGCAAGCGGCCACGGAAATGCGCTGCGATACGCTTCACCAACTTGAAGTGATGCGAAAAATCGCCCGCTGCCGAGTGGGCAGTGGTGCTCGCGACCTCCGTGTAGGCATCGCCCGGACGTTTCATGTGACGGCTTTCCGTGGCATGGCGCCCAAGCGATCGATCAGGAACTCGTTGTTGCCCTCATCGATACGCACTGCCTCAAGATTGACCGCCAAGCGCTGGATCGCCACCGACCCGGCGCAATCCGGGAATGCCGTCAGCAGCGAGTCACGACGACGGACTGCGTTGATGACATTGGCTTCGTGGGGCACGACGCCGCACAACTCGAGCGGTAGACCGAGGAATCGCATCGCCACCTGCTGCAGTCGCTCGAACACATCGAGCCCCCGACGAGGGTTGAAGACATCGTTAACGATGAGTTGAAAGCGCTGACAACCGAATTCCTGATACATGACCTTGATCAGGCCGTAGGCATCGGCGAGCGATGCGGGTTCATCGCGGATCACGACCACGACTGCATCGGATAGCCGAGCGAGCGTGGTCACGTGCGTACCGATCCCTGCGCCGGTATCGATCACGAGAAAATCCGCGGGCGGCTGCAACGCACCGATGGCCTGCAGCGTTTGCGTGACTTCCGTCACGCCGAGTTCAGCGACGTCGCGCTTGCCCGAAGAGCCCGGAACGATCTTCACGCCACCGGGGCCTTCGAGTAACGTCGCGGACAACTCACAACGTCCGGCGATCACGTCGGAAACATCCTGATTAGGCTGGATACCGAGCAAGACGTGCACGTTGGCAAGACCCATGTCGCCATCGAACAGCATCACCGACCGGCCACGCTGGGCGAGCGCGACCGCCACGTTGAGGCTGAGGAAAGTTTTCCCAACGCCGCCTTTGCCACTGGCGACGGCCACCAATCGAGTTTTTCTTTCGCCGCTGCGCATTACTCGTGCCCCGCCTCGCTGTCGGCAAGCGCAAGCGACATGACTCGATACAAGGCCTGCATGACGGTCGTCGAATCCGCCAAGGTGAGCGGCTGGTTGGGGTCAGCCGATGACGACATGCCAATCAGCGGCAGCTGGCGCTCGGCAAGCGCCGCGATCAAACCCAGCGGCACTTCGGTGTCCGACCAATGCGTAACAATGACTCCGGCGAGCGGTACGGCACCATTCAACCAGACCGCTGCCGCGCGCCGATTGAGATACGCGGGGATGCACAGGCACACATCATAATCAGCGAATTCTTTGGGTGGGTTTTGCAAATCCTCGCTCGAATACGCGCCACCATCGATCACCAAGGAGCCGTCGGCGACGCCACCCCAGTTGGAAACGACCTTGGCCGCATCAGCGATGGCAAAGAATTTCTCGCGTGCACCCGGGCGCAAGTCGCGAACCGCGCTGACGACGGGGGCGACCTTTTGCGCGGCGGCGACCAGATGCGCCGCCTGCATGGCGACCGTCGTTCGCCCGCCCGCCGCGGGACCGATGAGTAGCGCCGGACGGCTGCCAAACGTTCGCTGGCCCATCCCGAAAGCAAGGTCGGCGATGAGTCGCTCGCAGATCGCGCGCAGATCCGCGCCCGCGGCCAACAAGGACTCGGCGTAGGCACTCGAGACCCCCTGCTCGAGCAGGGCCATCTTTTGATCGGTGAGCGCCGGCGACTTGCCACCGCCTGAAAGTCGCATCTCGAGCGCCTGCAGCTCGCGGCGAATAATGCCGACCAACGCTGCGCCTTGATCGGCCGCAGCACCAAGATCCACTGCGGCGCCTTGATCGACCACGGCGCTCTCAGTCGCTGGTTGCTGCGCTACGGTCGCACGCGCTGCGCTCGCGGTCGCCCGCGAGACGCGCTTCGCAAAGGCGTTCGCGGCGACTTCGTCGCGCAAGGTTTCGGCGAAATCGACCCCTGCCGAGGGCGCGCGGCTCACCGCATCATCATCGTCATCGGCATCCGCAACATCGGTGCACACCAGCAATTCGTGAATGTCGCCGACACGCGCCGAAGAAATCAATCGGACACCGAGGCCGTACAACTTTCGCGAGCGCTCACTCGCCTCGTTGAAACTGCTGCCAACAACCCGTTCGATACGCATGGTAGGCCCTCGTTATGCAGCAACCGCGCCTTGTCGCGCCTGCACCGTGATATTTGTATTCACCCGAAGATTGGTGTCTTCGGGAAGTTCGGAATAAGAGAGTACCGACAGCCCCGGAATCCGCGGGCGCAGTATTCGCGACAACCAAGGTCGCAGCATCGGCGAGGTCACAAGCACCGCCGGACGATCGGAATTCATTTCTTCTTGCGATGCACGACTGACCGAGCGCAGCAGACCCTCGGCGAGCTCCGGCTCGACCGGCACGTTGCCGCCCTGACCACGGCGTACGGTTGCATGCAGCACCTGCTCGAGTTCGGGCGCCAACGTCATCACGCCGAGCTCCTCACCGTGCTGCGCGTACTGCTGCACGATCATTCGACCGAGTGCGACTCGCGCCACACCCGTCAGCTCGTCGATATCCGTGACTTTTTCAGCGACGGGCGCGAGCGCCAGCAGCACACCTCGCAGGTCGCGGATCGAGACGCCCTCGACCAGCAGATTCTGCAAAACCTGTGTCAGCGTGCCGATCGGCAACTTTTTCGGAATCAATTCGTCGACCAGCTTCGGCGCAGCCGCCGCGAGTTTGTCGATGAGTTGCTGCGTCTCGTCGTGGCCCAGCAGCAGATTGCAGTTTTCCTGCAGAATCTTGTTGAGGTGCGTTGCGATCGTGGTGCTTGCATCGACGACCGTGTAGCCGAGCGATCGCGCATAGTCTCGTTGTGCAGGATCGATCCAGACAGCATCGAGACCAAAGGTCGGATCTTTGGTTCGTACGCCCTGCAACTCGCCATGCACCACGCCAGAGTGGATCGCGAGCTCGCGCGTGGGCTTGACTTCACCGCGCCCGATGACGACGCCGTTGACCATGATTTGATAGGCCTCGGGTCGCAGATCGAGGTTGTCGCGAATATGGACCTGCGGAATCAGGAAGCCGAGTTCGTAGGTCAGCTTTTTGCGAATCCCGCGAATTCGCGTCACCAAAGAACCGCCTTGTTGTGTATCGATCAGGGCGACGAGCGCATAACCCACTTCGAGACCGATCGCATCCGCTTGCTGCACATCGGACCACGACAGGTCACGCGGCGCCGCAGGGGCCTCTTCGGTTTTCTTCTCGGCTGCACGCACTTTTTGTCGCTGCTTGCCCAGCATCCACGCCGCACCGGCGGTGATCGCCGCCAGCGCCAGAAACGCAAGGTGCGGCATTCCCGGAATAATGCCGAGCAGCGCCAGGATCGAGGCGGTCAGCCACCAGGCTTCGACATTGTTGAACTGGGCGTAAGTCTGCTCGTGCAGCGACTCTTCGCCACTCACGCGGGTGACGATGATGGCCGTGGCGATCGACAGCAACAGCGCCGGCACCTGCGCCACGAGACCGTCGCCGACGGCCAGCGTCGTGAAGCGCTCGAACGCATCGCCGAGCGGCATGCCGTGTTGGAAGCTACCGACCAGAATCCCACCAAAAATATTGATCAACAAAATGAGAATGCCGGCGATGGCATCGCCGCGGACAAACTTGCTTGCACCGTCCATCGAACCGTAGAAATCTGCCTCGGAGGTGATTTCGCGACGTCGCGTCCTCGCCTGCTCCTGATTGATCAGGCCGGCCGCGAGATCCGCATCGACGGCCATCTGCTTGCCGGGCATCGCATCGAGGGTGAATCTTGCGGTCACTTCCGACACGCGTCCCGCACCCTTCGTCACCACGACGAAGTTGATGATCACGAGAATCGCAAACACGACGAGGCCGACGATGTAGTCGCCGGCGACGAGTACGGAACCGAATGCTTCGATCACGCGACCCGCGGCGTCAGTCCCCTCGTGACCCGCGCTCAACACCACGCGGGTCGAGGCGACGTTCAGGGCAAGGCGCAACAAAGTCGCGAAGAGCAGGACCGTCGGGAAAATCGAAAACGAAAACGGCCGCGCCGCAGCGATCACCAGAAACAAGATGACGAGTGACAGCGCGATGTTGAACGTGAAGAAAAAATCGAGCAGCACCGGCGGGACGGGCAGCACCAACATCCCGAGCAGCACCAGGAAGCCGAGCGGGATCGCCACTGCCTGTAGCGGCAAGTTCTTGCCGAATTGTCGAAGGTTCGACACCAGGTCGATGGGAGCTACGGCCACTTTTTTTCCAATGTAATCATAAAGTTATAACTACTCTCGGTCAGCGGAAACCGGCAAGCGGCTTCCGCCCCTTATGGATTGCAACCAGCATGCCATACGGAATCCCGCCAGCCGACACCGGCGTCTCTAAAGGCGCGGGGCGTCGCGCCGACTTGAGCAGTGTTCATGAAAATCCGTTGCACCATTACGTTGTTAATCGCACTCGCGGGCCTCACGGCATGTGCGACCGTGTCCGTCTCGGACCCGTTGGCGAGCAACAAGCCGGTTCACTCTTTCGATGCGGCGCGAACGCGCGGCGATCCATGGCGACCGAACTCGCGCGTGGCTGCCGTCGCGTCGTCGCGCGGTCCCGAGAGCTCGCGGGATCCTTCGAAGTACGTGACGATCCAACAGCTCGGCGAATCCGCGACATCCGCGACATCCGCGCCGTCCGCCCTGCCTGCGCCGAGCGGTTCACCGGCGCAGGGCGATCTACTCGCCTACGGGTTTGCGTCGATCACGGCGCAGAGCGGCGGCGACGCTGCGCTGCGGCGCTTGCAGGCCGCGCGCGCCGCGAAACTCGATGCGTATCGCAATCTGGCCGAGCAGCTGCATGGCTTCGAGTTTGCCGGCGAGTCATTGATTGAGGACGGACGCGTTCGCGAGGATCGGGTGCGCGCACGCTTGAGCGGCATGATCCACGGCGCGGAAGTCGTCGCCCTCGAGACACTGGGCAATGACTCTTATCAGGCCACGGTTCGCTTGCCGGCGGCGCGTATCGCCGAAGCGCGACGAACTCGTCCCTGATCGGCAGAGCTCCGATGCGCCCTCCCGCCACGCGTCATTGGCCATCGCCCACGGCGCACGCACTGGCCGCAGCACTGCTCGCCCTGCTTGCCCAACCGGCGGCAGCGGCGCAAGCAGCACGACCGTACCCCTCGTTCGCGATGCAACGGCAAGCGGACGCGTTGCAGCGTTGCCTCGAGCGAGAAATCGACCCACTGCGTCTCGAGTCTTCTTTGAGCAAAGATGGTCGTCTTGAAGAAAGCGTCAGGGTGACCAACTGGAGTTCGCGCTGCATCGCCCCGGGCAGCGCAGGCAACCGTCAGTGCACGCTGCAGAATTCCGTGCGCCCCGTCGTCGCGCTGGCGCTGACCGTTGATGATCAGCACTCGGCGTGGTCCGCGAACGAACGAACGCGACTCGAAGAAGGCATCGTCCGCACCTTGCATGATCTCGATGATGTCGTCGTCATCGGCGGTCCACATCGTGGTGATGCCAACCCTTCGTCCGCGGGCAGCGCGATGATCTTGCGCGTACGCATCGACTATCGAGGCTCATCGATCGCACAGCGCGATCTCGACGAATGGCTGCAAATGCCCAAAGCCGTCCATCTGGGTATCTCTTTGGTAGAGACCGTTGCAACTTCGCACGTTCTCGCACAGCGGAAAATCACCGCGCGCGTGCGCCCGCGCCTGCGCGCCGGCGCTGTCAATGGCTACGCGGATGGCTGGCGAGCGAATACTTTGGCCGCGATCAGCGAGGCGGCTAGCGAAATGCTGCAGCCCCTCGCCTGCACGACGCCCGTGCTGCAGGCCTCGATGTCGAGTGGCAAGCTCTGGCTCGACGCTGCAGGCTACGCCGGCCTCGCAGAGGGCCGGGCGCTACTCCTCATTCCGTCAGTCGAAACTTCGGTTGCCGTGCTCTGGCCGATCGTGACGGTCAGCGGCTCAGGCGCAGCGGGCGGCCAGCGACAACTCGAGATCCTGCGCGGTGCTGCGGAGTCTTGCCTTGCCGGCTGTCGCGCGCTCCCGCTCTGACCCTCGTCCGTCAACCGCCGCTGGGCTTGCGGAAGCTCGGCACACCCGACTGCAATTCCGAATTACGTCGCTCGATCAAGTCGCGCAGGGTGGCGATTTCTTTTTTTAGCTGGGCCAATTCGGCAACTGCTGCTTTCATATCTTTGGCCTGGGCATCGCTTAGCACCGCTACAGCTCGCTTGGCGTTCGCGGCTTCGCCAGCTGCCGGCAAACCCGTTTTCTCCATCGCGGCCAGCCGCGTATCGATGCGCTTGATTCCGGCCTCGAGTGCCTCAAGCCGCGCCGGTGTTAATCGGGAGTCGAGATTCGCCAAAGATTTTTCGAGAGCGGTGACCTTGGTGGTCATCTCATCCGGTCGCGCTGGCACAGCGCGCGGCGCCGTCGCAACAGCCCCGCGCAAACTCACCAACATGTCATTGAGTCGCTTGACTTCCAACTGTTGCAAGGCGACTCGGTCGGTTTTGACCTGCTCCCGCAAGGTCACCACCGCGCGCTGCGTCGTATCCTCAGCGACCGTCTTGAACTTTTCGAGATTGGCCTCGAGCAACTTGAGCTCTTTCAGCGTCGCATCGACCCGCTCGATGCTCTCGTTCTGGGCAGCGATGGCCACATCGAGGCTGGCCGCCTTTTCGTTGACCTTCGAAAACACGATGGCCACGACCACAGCCATGACGATACCCACGCTCAACATGATGGCACCGAAGATCGCCGGCGCATTCCGCACGGCACGCGACGTTTCTTCGTTGATCTCGACGACCTGGGCGAGGCGACTGATAGCCTCTTGCGTGGATTGTGCGCTGTCGTTGGCAGCGTCTGCTGCGTCGAGGACCAGCGACGTCAATTGCTCCAGCGGATTTTGTGCCTCATCGGCCTTGGCTTCTGCGTTCATGTCGACTGCTACCTCTCGCTGACGTTACCGCGCAAGCTGCGGGTTCGGCTCATGGTTCGTTCGATGCGCTTGCGTAGATCATCATTGAAGGTCAGCGCGTCACGGACTCGATTGACTTCGGCGAGCAGTTCCTCGGCCTTGTGGAAGGACTCGCTGATTTCAGCTCGGCGTTCTTCGATCGATTGCACGGCCGCCTCGACCTTGGCCATCGAAGCAGCGATTCCTTCGGCAGCTTTGGCAGCCGCGGCAACGCCCTGGTCTTCAGCGGGCCCGGTGATCGGCAGCGGCGCGGCCGATTCATTTGTCGGCACTTCGAAATTTGCGGGCGTGAAGTTCTCCACCGCGCGCTCCACGGCCACATCCGAAACGGCCAAATTCGTCAATGCATTCATTTTCGTCGGGCCGTGATCGGCCGACTTAAAGACCGCCGACTGGGGACCAGCGGTGCTCGGGACCTCGTCATTGTTTCGTTCAGACATTTTTCAGCCTCCGCGGCGTACGGGCTTGACCGATTCCGCACGCATTACCGTAGGGTTGGCACGACACGCACCGAGCCGCCAGATCTGCGGGCGCATGGCTTCGGCGGCCGTCTTTCCGGCAAAAGGTCCGACCTCGAGTCGGAATCCCCCCGCCTGCTCGCGCACGCGCGTCGACACCGTACGACCAAGACGCGCGAGCAAAACGTCGGCCGACTCTCGATCAGGATGCACGCCGCAGTCGTACACATACTGGCGGCGAGTCTCGTCGTCGGCATCGAGCCAGGGCTTAAGCACGACGACCGCAATCGCCAGCACTGCAATCGCAGCGAGCGTCGCCAGAATCGGCAGCAGGCGGCGACCGCGAACGGTCACATCGAAGCTACGACTCTCGGCGCGCTCCCGCGAAAGTTCGATCAAGACATCACGAATTTCACCCGCATCCGCTCGCCGTGGTAATACCGCAGGCCGCGGAGCCTCGCGCGCCTCTTCCCGTGCTACCACACGCATATCTTTGAGCACATCGGCGAGCGATGCCGCATCCCCGGTGTCTGCATCCATCGGCTCCAGATTCCAGATCGCAGCTAAGGACCCGAGATTGCCAATCGGCAGGTCGCTCAATCTTTGGGGAGAATGACGCACGAACGCAAGCACGCGCAAGGCACTGCCAAAGAGACCATTGATGAGCCGCCCGAGCGAAGCCGCCTCCGTCTCGCTCATGCGCTCGGCGTTATCGATAATCAACAAACGGGGTGCAATCTGCTCGGTGCGCGACATCAGCGCATCGATGGGAATATCGGCCAGCAATCGGTTCGTCGATTGCACGACGGTGTCGCCCTCGCCGGGCGTATGAAATTCCGTTCGCGCACCCGCGGCGCGCAACTCGCGCACCAGCTCGCGCGCATTGCTCGACAGCAACTCCGCAGAGGCCGCCGAAATGATCAGTAGCGGCGCTCCACCTTGTTTGACAAGCTCGCAAACCTTGGCGAAAGACTCGGGGCCGTTCAAGACACCCTCAACGGATCCGCTCATACAGGCCTCCCAGTCGGCGAATTACCGTCTTCGTCAAACGTGAACTCTGGCGGCAATTTCGCCTGTGGTACGTCGGGCATATCCAGCCCCGGCGTCAGTGCACTCAACCGGAACACGTAGGCGAGCACCGCAGCAACGGCACGGTACAGGCCCTCGGGAACCTCGCGATCGAGCTCCGTCGTGAAGTAGATTGCGCGCGCGAGCGGCGGCGAGGAAACGAGCGGCACGCCTGCGCGCTTCGCCTGCTCCTTGATGGCCGCGGCGATTTCGCCTCGCCCCTTCGCGAGCAGGATCGGCACCGGGTTACGCGCTTCGTCGTACTCGAGTGCGACGGCGAACTCCGACGGGTTGACGATGACCACATCGGCATCGCGCACCTTCTCCAGCATCTTGCCGCGACTGAGCTCGCGTTGTTTACGCCGAATCTGTCGCTTGACCTCGGGGCGCCCTTCGATGTCCTTCATCTCGTCCCGCACTTCCTGCTTGGTCATGCGCAAACGGCGGAGGTAATTCCAGCGCTGGTAAGGGACATCGACAATGGCCAGCGCAGCGACGGCAACACTGACGAGAGTGAACACCATAAATGCGAGAGACGCCCCGGCGGCGATCATCGGCTCAAACGCATCACGAGAAAGCGCAAGCATCTCAAAACGTCGCGTGTAGAGAACTCCGAACACAACTGCGGCAATGACGACAAACTTGAGCAGGTTACGCAGCAAACCAACCCATGCCTGGGCGCCAAATATCCGACTAAGCCCAGTCAACGGATTTAACTTACTAAATTTAGGCGCTACCGCCTGCGACGAAAAATTAAAGCCCCCGTTTAGCACCGATGCAACTATTGCAACGGTTACCGTCGTCAAGAAAATCCACTTTACCGTCCATAGCCCCTCGACCAATCGCTTCCCGGCCAAAGGCGCAAGATCACCGGTGTTCTCAATCTGCACACGCGAAAAAATAAGACTCTGCCGCAGCATTTCTGCGATCCCATCCGCAATATCTTTACCGATGACAAAGATGAGTCCGCATACGACCAATACCTCGATCGCTCCGCCAAAGTCCGGTGACCGAGGAACCTCGCCTCTTTCCCGCGCCTGAGACAGCCTTCTCGACGTCGGCTCTTCAGTTTTTTCGTCGCTCTCTTGCTCAGCCATAGTTTATGGTCTCGCAAGAAACTGTGCGCGCAAAAACAACTGAGCCTGCTGCCAAAGCTCCGTAATACGCTCGCCCAAGGCAGGCATCACGAGAAACAATAATCCGAAGCCAACCAAGAGGTTGACTGCAAATCCGACAGCAAAAACATTTAACTGCGGAGTTGCGCGTGATAAGGCGCCGACACCGAGATTCACCGCTATTAAAGTAAACAGCAATGGCGCTGCCAATAGCGCCGCTCCAACAAAAATAACTTTCGAAAACTCCAGGATCTTTACCATATTATCGAAATGAAATTCCCCTGGGGGTAATACTTGAATACTCTCCGCTATCATTGAAATTACTACTGCATGACCGCCGGCAGTCAGGAAAATCAATAAAGCAAATATGTTCAAAAACCCGGATAACACTGGTGTAGAGCCAATAGTCGGATCAAAAGATTGCGCGAATCCTATTCCCACCGCCATTGAAATTTGTTCACCCGCCATCACAACCGCTGCGGTTACGAATTGCAACACAAGCCCCATCGATACACCAATCAAAATTTCACCGAGTACCAAAAGCAAAGTGGGTTCACCAAAGGGTCGCTCCGGGTTAGAGATCGAAGTGGGCAGCACCGGCATGATGAGAAGACATAATGCAGCGGCGTAAACAATGCGTATTCGCCCAGTGGCCGCGGACTGACTGAAAACTGGCGCAGTTAAAAAAAACGCAGTGATTCGCGTCAAAGGCAGTAGCAGTGCCTGCAACCAATTCAATGTCAGGACGCCCAACTCAAGCATGACTCAAAGACCCACTTCTGAAATCCGCTCGAAAAGTCTGCGTGTGAAATCCATCAGCATCTGTAGTTCCCAACCCCCGATGAGCAGAATCAAGAGCATCACCGCAATCAGTTTCGGTACAAAGGTCAGCGTCATTTCATTAATTGAAGTTGCCGCTTGAAAAATTCCAACGATGATACCGACGGTCAATACAAGTAAGAGAATAGGACCCGCCACCAGAGCCATGACCCACATCGCCTCCCGAAGTATTTCTACAACCCCGGCCTCTGTCACGGTAGGGATTCTCCAAAGCTCGCTGCGACTGAGCCGAGAATTAGTGCCCAACCGTCAACCAGCACAAACAATAAAAATTTAAATGGCAAAGAGATCATGATAGGCGACACCATCATCATGCCCATCGCCATGAGCACGCTTGCTACAATGATGTCGATGACTAGAAAAGGGATATAGATGAGGAAACCAATAGTGAATGCTGTTCTCAGTTCGCTTGTCAAAAACGCCGGCAAAAGAATATTCAGTGGGGTATCCATTGGCTTGACAACGGGTGATGCCTTGCCGATGTCCATGAAAAGCTTGATGTCAGATTCCCGTGTCTGAGCCAACATGAACTTTTTCATTGGATCAACAGCGCGCTCAAGTGCGGTCTCGAAGGGGATTTTCTCCTCCATGTATGGCTGTAAAGCGACTCGCTGAACCTCATTAAACGTGGGTGCCATTACAAATAACGTGAGAAACAGGGCAAGCCCGACAAGCACTTGAGTGGGTGGCGTCTGAGGCGTACCGATAGCTTGTCGGAGCATACCGAGCACGATAATGATGCGAGTGAACGCCGTCATCGACAAGATGATCGCTGGCAACAAAGTCAGTAGCGTCATCAGGCCGAGTGCCTGGAGCGTTAAACTATAGGCTTGTCCACCCCCGCTAACAGGTCGTGTGCGCAAGACCTCAATTGAGGATAAGTCCTGCCCAATCGCCGATACCGAGCCGATCAGCAGTAAAACCGCCCACAGCGGCTTCAGCGATCGTCTTATATTCATGGCTCCGTCCTCGATCGACGCTCAGGGGGTTCCTCCTCATCTAACGGTTCTGCTGCCAGCCGCGAAATCGTACTCGGCGTAACCCCGAGAAGGACCCTTCTACTTCCGAAACGAACCACCACGAGTTTCTCCCGCGTCCCAAGCGACGCATGAGAGATAATTTCAAGGGCTTTTCCGCTACCGGCGGCGGAACTCAATCGCAATCTTTTCAGTAGCCAAATTGCTACTGCCAGCAGCCCCCCCACCAGTAAAAGGGCACCCACATATCGCACAGGATCCATATATTTTCTCGACTTGTTGGTCGGAAACTAAAGATGCTTCACCCGATCCTCGGGATCAACCACCTGGGTCAGCCGAATTCCGTAACGCTCGTTAACGAGTACAACTTCGCCCCGAGCGATCACCGTATTATTGACACAGACATCGAGCGGCTCACCCGCCACGCGATCGAGCTCGATCACGCTGCCTTGCCCGAGGCGCAGCAGATCCCGAATCCTGAGTGATGACCGCCCCACCTCGACCGAGATGCTGACCGCCACGTTCTGGATCAAATCGAGCTGTACGCCCGACTCGCCGGAACCATCCCGCGCGATGCTTGCTGTTGCTTCATTCATGCTGCCGATACTCCTGCCATACGTTTACTGCCTGCGCCGCCTCGCCGTGCCTTGTTACCGACTGCCGAGGCATCGCCGCCGTGCTCTTCACTGCCGCCGCCGTGCTCTTCACTGCCGCCACCGTGATGAGCCTCGTCAGACTCGCGCGCGGCCGCCGGCGGCTCGATGATCCGATCAATGCGTACCGCGACGCTGTTGTCAGCGGTACCGTATTCGGCATCAAACAAATGTGCCGACTGCACCAATACTTTGACGCTCGGCGGCGGCTTGAACCAAAGCGTATCGCCGGGCTTGATGGTCGCTAGATCCAGCGCCGAGACGCGCAAGGTGGCCAGTTGTGCTACCAGTTGAAGCTCGGCATCACTCACGGCGTCACGCAGCTGGTCAGCCCAGCGGGCCGCGAGTTTTTCGTCACGATCTCCGGTCTGTACCCGACCGCGGAGCAAAAGACGAATCGGCTTGAGCGCCGAGAAAGGATACATCACCGTCAACTGACCGCGCACGTCCGGTCCGATCTCGAGATCGAAGCGACTGACCGCGACCGTTTCGCGATCCTCACCAACCTGCGCGAAGGCGGGATTGATCTCGCGACTGACATACTCCGGATTCAGGGCGTACACAGGCGCCCAAGCGTCGCGCAGGTTTTCGAAAATCGACTCGAGCAGCAACTGGATGATGCGCTCTTCGGTTTGTGTGAACCCACGCTGCGGTGACAACTCGAGCGAGGCGCCGCCCCGACCCCCGAAAAAACTGTCGACGGCACCGTACACGACGGTCGGCTCCAGCGTTACGAGGCCGAAGCCGCGCAAAGGCAGAAAGCGAACGATGTTGACGTTGCAGGGTGAT
>VGUP01000017.1 GCA_016874175.1 Gammaproteobacteria bacterium
GCCCTGAATAGACGGTCACGAGCTCACCGACTCTGAGTCGGCCCTCGCGCTTGACCTCGCTGCCGACCGCAGCGATCAGCGCAACACCCCCCGAGCCCGTGACTTGGTAGTCGAGGTCGTGATTGTCGAAGGGCGACACCGGGATGCCGGTGATGGCCCAGATATCATTGAAGTTCACTTCCGAAGCGAGCACATAGATGAGTGCTTCGTTGGGACCCGGCTCCGGTACGGGGACCACGATTTCGCGTTCGGCCACTTTCGGCAGACCATGCGCCGGTGCACCCGTGCGCAAATCTTTGATTACCGCATGTCCATATTGCCACTTGGGCAATGGGGTAAGCCCAGGAAAGAAAGGCGCACCGACCGGCAGCAACTCGCCACGCTTGACGAGCGCCGGGAGCTCCGTGGCTCCCGGCGCTGTGTCGCGACGCGTCGGCAAAGGCGCACTTTGCTTGTCAAAGAAAGCGCGAATGCCTGCCTTGCCCCCCTCGGGATCCACTATCGCCTCGGCGAACAGCTGGGCCTCCCGAGCCAGGCCTGCGGCCAGCCCCGACGTCCAGCCCGTGCGTACTGCATCGAGTATGCGTTCGGCTGTTGTGCCGCGCCCCACGGCGCTTGCCTGCGCCAACAGACGCTGCACTTCGGTATCGGCCAGCGCTGCAACGAAATCATCCTTGCCTGCACCCTGCCAAGCGGCGTACGCAGCGCGACGTGCAGCAAAAGTGCGTGCAACCAGATTGCGACCTGCTGGCGCAGCGACATATTCCGCAGCGAGTCGCGTCGCCAGCGTCAGCACATCTTCGCCGTCGGCCGCGAGGGCATGCAGCAGCCCATCAGCGTGAACTTCTGCGGCCTCTAGCGTGCGTCCGCCCATGACGATTTCGAGCGTACGCACGAGCGGCGCAGAATGTCCGGCCTGTTCGAGCAGGCGCGGCAGGCGCTGCGTACCACCATAGCCCGGCAAAAGATTGAGGCGAACTTCCGGCTGACCAAAAGTCGCGAGCGGTTCGGCCACGCGCACATGGCAGGCCATCGCGAACTCCATGCCGCCACCCAAAGCCACACCGTTGATGGCCGCAATCGCCGGTTTGTCCATGGCCTCGATCTTGCGAAATGCCAGATGTGCGTTGTTCGGCAAGGGCAAAGCCTCCTCGAGACTGTGCACGTCTTCATAGAGCTGACGGATATCCGCACCGGCAACGAATGCCGACGTACCTTGACCCGTGAACACCACCGCCTTGACGTCGTCACGCCGCACGACGTGATCGATGACGATATTGAGTTCATCGAGCGCACGCTCGTTGAGCGCATTGACCGGCGGATTATTGATGGTGACGACAGCGACCCGCTCGGCGGGCTTGCGCGAGCGGCGCTTTGCACCTGGCACCACACCCGGCGCGTGGTAGTGAATGCGAAAGTAGCGAAAATCTTCGAACAGCTGCTGTTCGTCCGCAACCCGCTGGCGCTCTTGCCACTCGCGAATCGCACGGCGCAGCTCATCGATGGATTCCGGATTGCGCAGCGTCGAGGTGTCGCCGACTTCCTGGCCCTCGACGAGGGCGCGCACCATGCGGCGCATGTACTTGCCGCTACGCGTCTCCGGAAACTGCGTGACTTCGACAAAGTCTTCCGGAATCGCGACCTGACCTTTTTCCTGACGCACGGTTTCGATGAGACGACGTCGATCCTCGGCCGTGATTTTGCGCCCTGGCGCCGGTTTCACGAACGCCAACGGGGTCAGGCCCTTCTGGGCGTGCGGCGCACCGACGACGATGACGTTACCCACCGGCGAGTCGGGATTCACCTGCTTGTCGCGCAAAATCGCGCCTTCGATTTCTTCAGTGCCGAGCCGATGGCCCGAAACATTGATGACGTCGTCGGAGCGGCCATGCAAAGAAAAACCACCATCCGCGTATTTGACGGCAAAATCACCTTGCGTGTAGGCGAGTCGATCGCGCCAACGTATCCAATAGGTCTTGCGATAGCGCTCGAAGTCACCGCGCCAATTACCGGAGATACGTCGACCTTCAAGCTTGAAATCGCTCTCTCCGCCCCAGAGCGTGCGACAAAGATAAGGAAACGGGGCGGCGATCACGATCTCGCCCTTCTCGTCAGGCTCGGCTTCGCGCGCAAGTACCGCGCCGTTTGCATCGGGCTCGCTGTCGGCAAGCCAGACATCGCCCATCACCCAGGGCAACGGATAAGTGTGTGCGTCGGCACGCAACGGGAAATCGCCGTTGCCATACATGTGCGTCCAGACAATGCCGCCATGCTCGGTCGCCCAGTAAGAGTTCGTATACCAAGACGTTACCAGTTCCATGCCGAACTGCTGCACGACGGGTGAGGTGGGTTCGGCACAGAAGGTGGCAACGCGCAGACTCGAGCGCGAGTAGGTGCGAACGTCCTCGACGTTCTGCGGATCGGTCATCACCGTTTTCAGGAAGGTGACCCCGGCCTTGAATATATTGACCTTAAGGCGCTCGATGATGCTGGCAAAGCGTCCCGCGCTCGGGAATACCGGTGCACCCTCGGCGATCACGGTGGTCACGCGCGTCGTCAACGCGCCGCTGATCATGTAGCTCTGACCGGTGATCCAGCCCGGATCGGCCACCACGTACATGACATCGCCGGGTCGTGCATCGAAGGCCACGCGCAAGGTGTGCGCGACGCCACTCACATAGCCGCCGTGAACATGCACGACGCCCTTCGGTTTTCCGGTGGAACCCGAGGTATAGATGAAAAACATCGGGAATTCGGCATCGAGCGGTTCGGGCGGCACCGCGGCCCAGATGGCGGCGACGAACGCTCGATCATCGAGCGCAAGCAACTGCGCCTCGTCGGCGACGGCATGACCCGCGGCGCGTACTGCGGCGAGCAGCGTCTGCATTGCGGCATCGGTAAGTTCATGCGCCCAGCGATCACGCTCAGGCCGCCACAGCAAATCGGCCTGCGCGGCATGACGTACCACGATCACGGTATCGACTCGGGCGGGCGTCGTCACGAGTGCGCTGGCAATCGCCGTACGAATGCGGCTCGCTTCGACGGGTGAAATGCCTGCTAGCCCCTCGAGTGCCTGACCCACACCACGCATGATGTCGGAACGCTCGAGCGTGATTTCATTGGCCACGATCTGGCGTACGCCGGCGAGAATGGCCTCGCGCTGCGCAGCATCGAGTCGCAGCGACGCCAAAGCTTCAGCCACCGCGGCCACCGCCGTTTCAGCGGGTACATAGCCATCGAGCGCCGGATCGGTATAAGCCTCTTTGAAGGCCACGATCTGCGCATTTCGATAGCCACCGTCGGCGGTAATCACGATTCTCGCGCCGGCGTTGTGGATACGATCAGAGAGCGTTTTATCGCTGAATCCACCGAACACGGGCGTGTAGACGATGCCGAGCCGCTTGCAGGCTTCAGTCCAAAACACCTGCTCGGGGATATTCGGCATGTTGATGGCGATACGATCGCCCGCCTTGAGCCCCACAGCACGCAGCGCAAGCGCGCAGCGTGCAACCTCGAGCAGCAACCGCTTGCGGCTGACGCTGTACGAGACCACCGGTGCGCCGCGCCCACCGTCCTGCGACTGATCCCAACGGTCACCCTCGAACCACAGCGCCGCTTCGTCGCCATGGCCGGCGAGCACATGGCGATCGATTTCATTGAAGCAGGCGTTGGTCAGGGCGTCGCTGAACCAGCGATAGAACGGTGCATCGCTCTCATCGAGGGCCGTACGCCACGGCATATAGTCGGCAGGCAGCGCAGGCTCGATCGCGGCGCCGGTTGTGGCATCGTAGCCGCGCCACTGGCCGTCCTCATCGCGACGGATCCAGGCACCGTGGCTTCCGACCTTGGGTTCGAACCAATGAATTTCGCGACTGGCGATGTCGCCGTGGTAGCGACCAGGATCGGCGCGACAGGCATCGCGTGCGGCCTGCCAGGCTGCGCGACTGGTGATGCGGTTGATGAGGGCCGGCGGTGGCAAAATCGCCACGGGCGCCGGGGCCGTGTCCTTGGACCCGTTAACACTCGACATCGATGCCGTACTCCGCCCCCAGAAATCAATTTACCACGGCATTGTGTGAAAAGACGCGTGTGAAACTTCACTTCCTTGCCGCCCGACGCGCAGCAGCACAACATTGCAACCCGAGACCGCCCATGATCATCGAACGACTTTGGCCCGCGAACGCGTGGCGTAACTACCACTATCTGATCGCCTGCAGCGAGTCCGGTGAGGCGCTGGCCGTCGACCCCCTCGACTGGGAGCTCTGCGCACGGACGGCCCGCGAGCGTGGCTGGACAATCACGCAGATCCTCAATACCCACGAACATGGCGACCATATCGGCGGCAATGAACCGCTGCGGGCCGCGACCGGCGCGCGGGTGCTCGCCCATGCGGGCGCGGGTGGACGTATCCCGGGCTTGGATCGCGGGCTCGCCCACGGTGAAACCGTGCGCGTCGGCAAAACGGTCGAGCTCGAGTGCCTCGATACGCCAGGGCATACCCGCGCACACCTTTGTCTGCTCGCTCGCGGTCGAGCGGCAACGGCAGCACCCGAGCTGCTATGCGGCGACACCTTGTTCAACGCCGGTGCGGGTAATTGTCACAACGGCGGCGACCCCCAGTTGCTGTACCACACCTTCGTCGACTGCCTCGCCCGCTTGCCCGACGCCACGCGGATCCACCCCGGTCACGATTATCTCGCCCGCAATCTCGCCTTCACGCTCGATCGCGAACCCGGCAACGGCGATGCGGCCGCCCTGCTTGCCACCGTTCAGGGTCGCGACGGTGCGCAAGCGCCGATCACCACACTCGGCGATGAGCGTCGGATCAACACCTTCTTCCGCTTGCAGAATCCGGCAGTGATCGCCGGACTGCGCAGCAGGTTCGCGGATCTTCCCGACCGACCTGACGCACAGACGATTTTTTTGAAGCTGCGCGAGTTGCGCAATCGCTGGTGAGCGGCACTATCGATATCGTTCAGGGACGCTCGACGAGCTGAACGACTAAGCCTGCAGGCGAGGTCAACGTGGCCATGCGCGCACGGCCGAACAAAGTTTCGGTGATGCCGTGATCACGTGGCGCGCTGCGCATTGCGGCAGCGCCGCGCTCCTGCAGCAAAGCAGCCGCCCGCGCAAGCGCCGTATCGATGTTCGGCACAAAAAACGTCACTGAAAGCAAGCCACGCGCCGGCGGCACCGCCCGCGAGTATAAATCTTTGCTCTGTACGCCCTCGTACTGCACGATCTCGAGCCGTCCGTAGTCATAGGCCGCGTCGCCGAAAATGCGCACATCGAGACCGCCACCCGGTGGCAGACCGATGGTGCGCTCGACCTCTGGACCTGAAAAGCGGTGATACGACGTCTCATCGAGTCCCAGCACTTTCTCAAAGAAAGCTTTCTCGCCAAGATTATCGGGCGTCGTGGCAATGACCTGCGGGGCAACGCCGTAGCCCAAACTGCTGACGTGCTCGGGTTTGCCCTCTTGTTCGAGGAACACGAGATTCACCGACTCCGGGCCGTTCATGTGGACTTCGTGCACGACGATACCGTCGGTTTCGAAGCGCCCGATCTTCGAGCGAAACTGGTAGCCCGCGGCCTCGAGCTCGGCGTAACGCGTGCGAATGTCGCGCACAGCGATATCGACGCTCTTGGGGACAAGATCAGTGGGCGCCGCACCTTCGCGCACGGCAGCGCCCGGCACGCGAAACCGCACCAAATGCACCCCGCCCTGCTCGCGGCCCGGCGTGACCAGCAAGGCCTGGTCGATGATGTCGCCTTCGGCCAGCCCCCAAAGTTTGGCGAGCCCGCGGTCCGAGCCCTGACGACGAACGACGATCTGCATGCCGAAGCGTGACACCCAAAGTCCAAGCGCCTGGTCCATGTCGGCGACGCTGATGACGACGTAGGCAAACGCCTTGGCGGTGTAATTGACAGGTGGCACGACCGGAACCTCCGATTTTGATGGCCGCGCAAGACCACGCGCAGCAGAGTCGATACAGCCGACGAGTACGAGGCAGCCAGCGAGCAAAAGCGCACGGATCACGGTGACGGCGATTACTGCGTGCTTGCCCACGACGACAGTATAGTGATGGCTATGAGCGAGTTTTATCGACGCAGCGTGCTCGTCCTGAGCGTGGGCATCTTGGGTTTTGCCGTATGGCAAGTGCTCGTGCCATTCTGGTCGGCACTCGCATGGGCCATCGTCCTCGCCGTGCTGTTGGCGCCGCTGCAAGATCGACTGCTCGTCAAATTTGGCAATCGGCCAGCGCTGGCGGCGACCACCCTCACCTTGCTCACGCCTTTGGTGGTCTTTTTGCCCTTGCTGTTGCTCGGTGCCAGCTTCGTCGAGCAGGGGCGCTCGCTGGTGCAGGAGTTGCAGCACAGCCCGTGGCGCATCGACGGCACGTCGCGCGATCGCATCGAAGATTATCCGCTGGTGGGTCCGGTCATCGCCTATCTCACCGAAACGCTGGATGTCGACACGGCCGAAATCAACGGCTTTCTCATCACCATTGGGCAGACGCTGCTGCATTATACAGCCAATCTCGGCAGCCAACTGGTGCTCGGCGCGCTGAATACCACGCTCGCTTTCATGCTGATGCTGTTTCTGCTGTTCTTCATGTTGCGCGACGGGCGAACCATGCAGCAGCGTTTCGCCAATTTGCTGCCGATGGAAGTCGCGCGCCGCGACGAACTATTCACGTTGATCGCCGATACGACGCGTGCGGTCGTGTACGGCTCGGGACTCACTGCGCTCTTTCAGGGCGCGCTGACCGGCATCGGTTTTGCGCTGACCGGTTTGCCCTCACCGGTCGTATTCGGCGTGCTCGCCGCACTGTTCTCTGTGCTGCCTGCCGGGGGAAC
The DNA here is from genome assembly GCA_016874175.1 of Gammaproteobacteria bacterium. GTDB lineage: Bacteria > Pseudomonadota > Gammaproteobacteria > Steroidobacterales > Steroidobacteraceae > UBA964. The sequence goes on from VGUP01000017.1 coordinate 6,862, forward strand.
GGCATTCGTCTGGCTGCCGGCCGCGCTCGCACTCGCCGTGATGGACCGCTCGAGTGCCGCACTCTTCATGCTCGGTTGGGGTGCGTTCATTTCGGTTGCCGATAATTTCCTGCGCCCGCTGCTGGTATCGACGCACGCCCATGTCTCGACGCCGGCGGTATTCATAGGCGTGATCGGTGGCGCCGCCGCGTTCGGTGGCGTCGGTCTCATCATCGGTCCGGTGTTGCTGACACTCGTCTCCGCTTTGCTGCGCTTCCTCGAAGAAAGCCAACGCCGCCACCCGCACTGAAAGCCGGTAGAATCGCGCGCCGCGCCGACTGCGCCGATTTCGCCCCGCCCATGGATCTCTCGCCCATCCTCAACCCGCTCAACGACGCGCAACGCGAAGCCGTGACTGCGCCCGTCGGTCCTGCGCTCGTGCTCGCCGGTGCGGGCAGTGGCAAGACCCGCGTGCTCACGCATCGTGTCGCTTGGCTGATCGAAGCCGAGAGCGCCTCGGCGCACAGCATCGTAGCGGTCACCTTCACCAACAAGGCCGCTGGCGAAATGCGCGCCCGCATCGAGTCACTGCTCGGCATGCCGGGCGGTGCGCTGTGGATCGGCACTTTCCACGGCATTGCCCACCGCCTGCTGCGCCTGCATTGGCGCGAGGCGGGTTTGCCGCAGACCTTCCAGATTCTCGACGGCGACGATCAACTGCGGGTGATCAAAAAAATCCTCAAGGCGCAAGCGCTTGATGACACCCGCTGGGTACCGCGCGACATCCAGTATTTCATCAATAACAACAAGGATGAAGGACTGCGGCCGAAGGCACTCAAAGACGGCAATGATCCTACCCGTCGGCAATTCATCAAGCTCTATCAGGACTACGAAGAAGCCTGCCAACGTGCCGGCGTGGTCGACTTCGCTGAACTGTTGCTGCGCGCCTTCGAGCTCTGGCGCGATAACGCCGAACTGCTCGGTCACTACCGTCGGCGTTTTCAGCACGTACTGGTCGACGAGTTTCAGGATACCAACGCCATTCAATATGGCTGGACCAAACTGCTTACGGGTTCCGCCGGTGCGCCGTTCGTTGTCGGTGACGATGATCAGTCGATTTATCGATGGCGCGGCGCGCGCGTCGAGAATCTGCAGACTTTCCGCCGTGATTTTCCACATGCCAAGCTGGTGCGTCTCGAGCAGAACTATCGCTCTACCGGCACCATCCTCGATGCTGCCAACGCCCTGATCGCCAACAACAGCAGCCGGCTCGGCAAAAATCTTTGGACCAGCGGCAAGCGCGGCGACTCGATCAAGCTCTATGCCGCCTTCAACGAACGCGACGAAGCCGAGTTCGTGCTGCAACGCATCAAAGATTGGGTGAGCCGCAGTGGCAATCGGCGCGAGTTCGCCATTCTCTACCGCTCGAACGCCCAGTCGCGCGTCTTCGAAGAGGTATTTCTTTCGGCGCGGATTCCCTACAAGGTTTACGGCGGTCTGCGCTTCTTCGAGCGCGCCGAAATCAAGGACGCTCTCGCCTATCTGCGCCTGGTTTCGAACCGCCACGACGACACCTCTTTCGAGCGTGTGATCAATCTGCCGACCCGTGGCATCGGTGCGCGTAGCGTCGAGATCTTGCGCGAATACGCTCGTACCGCGGGCGTCTCGTTGTGGAGCGCGGCCGTCGCCTGCACCTCGAGCGCAGCACTGGGCGCGAAGGCCAAGTCAGCGGTTCAGGGCTTCATGCAACTCCTCGAGCGCCTCGCCGCCGACACCCGCGAACTCGCCCTCAATGAAATCGTCGATCAGATGCTGAACGCCAGCGGCCTGCTTGAGCATCACCGCAAAGAAAAGGCCGAACGTGGCGAAGCGCGGGCCGAGAACCTGCTCGAACTCGTCTCGGCGGCTCGGGGCTTCGAGCCGGAGCGGGTCGATGGCGAAGAGCTGCCGCTACTCGAGGCTTTTTTGGCGCATGCCGTGCTCGAGTCCGGCGAGGGACAAGCCGAAGCTTGGGAGGATTGCGTGCAGATGATGACCCTGCACACCGCCAAAGGCCTGGAGTTTCCGGTGGTGGTGCTCGCGGGTCTCGAGGACGGCCTGTTCCCCCATCAGCGTTCGCTCAACGATCTCGACTCACTCGAAGAAGAACGGCGCTTGGCCTATGTCGGTACCACCCGCGCGATGCAGCAGCTGTATCTCACCTATGCCGAACAGCGGCGTCTGCACGGCATCGACAGCTGTGGTAAACCCTCGCGCTTCATCAAGGAAATCCCCGAAGAACTGCTCGAAGAGATCCGGCCCAAGGTGCAAGCCGGTCGGGGCGCCGGCATAAGCTTCGGTGGTGGTTACAGCCGTGGCGGACCCAGCACGTTACGCGACGAACCGGTGGCGCCCGGTCTGCGGCTCGGTGCGCGCGTACGCCACGCCAAATTTGGTGCCGGTGTAGTGCTCAATATCGAAGGTCAAGGTCCGCACGCGCGCGTGCAAGTGAACTTCGAGTCAGCCGGCAGCAAATGGCTGATGCTGCAATACGCCAACCTGGAGACGACCTGAGCAGTGCCCACGGGTACACTGCCGGCTCGACATGAGTCTCACTTCCTCAAATACCGCGCCAAACTTTTTGCAGCGTCTCGACACTGCGATGACAGCCCATCAATCCATGGTGTGCGTCGGTCTCGATCCCGAGGTCGAGCGCTTTCCGCTGCATCTGCGGCACTCGCCACGCGCCATCTATGAATTCAATCGTACCATCGTCGATGCGACGGCGGACCTCGTCTGTGCCTATAAGCCGCAGATCGCACATTACGCCGCCGTCGGTGCCGAAGATCAGCTGCAAGACACCCTGCGCTACATCCGCGAGCGTGCGCCCGGCGTGCCGGTGATCCTCGACTCGAAACGCGGCGATATCGGCAGCACTGCCGAAAAATACGCTCGCGAGGCTTTCGAGCGCTACGGCGCCGATGCCGTGACCGTCAATCCCTATCTCGGTCGTGATTCAGTCGAGCCCTTCCTCGCTTATGCGGACAAAGGCGTGGTGATTCTTTGTCGCACCTCGAATGCGGGTGCGCGCGAGCTGCAAGATCTCGAAATCAACGGTCGCAAGCTCTATCAGATCGTCGCCGAGAAAGTCGCACAGGAGTGGAACACGCGCGGTAATTGTCTGCTCGTGGTCGGTGCAACCTACCCTGCCGAGCTCGCCGATATCCGCCAGCGCACCGGCGACATGAGCTTTTTGGTACCGGGCATCGGCGCGCAGGGTGGCGATGTCGAGCAAGCCGTGCGCAGCGGTCGACGAGCAGACGGGCGTGGCCTCGTCATCAATTCCTCGCGCGGAATCATTTATGCAGGCGCTGGCGAGGACTTCGCGGCAGCGGCACGGCGTGCGACACTCGAGCTGCGCGAGGCGATCAACGCCGTACGCTGAAACTTCGCTCGAGGGGATCGGATGCTGCGTTTGACCCGCTATCAGTGGATCGTGCTCTTTGCCGCCTGGTTGGGCTGGGGTTTCGATATTTTTGACGGTCTGCTGTTCAACTACGTGGCGCCGAACGCCATCCCGACACTCCTGGGTCTGACCATCGGCTCACCCGAAGCACGCGCCGCCACGCTTTACTGGACCGGCCTCATTACCGCGATCTTCCTCGTCGGTTGGGCCGTGGGCGGCACACTGTTTGGACCGATCTCCGACCGTTACGGCCGCAAACGCGTGTTGCTCATCACCATGGTGCTCTATGCAGTCGGCACGGGACTTTGCGCGTTCGTGACCAGCATCGAACAGCTGATCGTTTGTCGCATCATCGCGAGCCTCGGCATCGGCGGTGAATGGGCGGCAGGCTGTGCGCTCGTGGCCGAGGCCGTACCCGAAGATCAACGCGTCGAGGCTGGCGCAGTGCTTTATACCGCGGCACCTTTCGGATTGTTTTTGGCCACGGGCATCAACGCCCTGATCGCCGGTCATTTTTTCGCCGATGTGCCCGAAGTCTCATGGCGCTACGTACTCATCTTCGGGCTCATCCCGGCCGCCTTCGCCTTCTGGATCCGCACCTTCGTCAAAGAACCGGAGCGCTGGGAGAGCGCCGCGGCAAGCGCCGCACCGCCCAGGCTGCGCGAAATCTTTGCCCCGGAAATTTGGCCACGGACGCGCAGCGCGCTGCTCATGGCCATGGTCGCGCTGCTCACTTGGTGGAGCTGCAATGCCTTCATCCCGGTAGTCTCGGCAAATCTTGCGCAAACAGAAGCGCTGCAGCTCGGTCTCGACAAGGGCGCCACCAGCGTGCTGATCGAATCCTGGAAAACCCAGGCCACCGCAATCTTCAACACCGGCGGTCTGATCGGTACTTTGCTGACCATTCCGCTCGCCAAACACTGGGGTCGCAAGCCGATGTTCGCGACCTACCTGGGCTTGTCGGCCGTATCGCTGCTCTGCACCTTCGGCCTCGATCTGCCACCGCAAATTCGGCTTTACATGTACTTCTTCATTGGGCTGACGGTGTTCGGCATCTTCGGTGCCTTCACGTTCTACCTGCCAGAGTTGTTCCCGACACGGCTGCGAGCTACGGGTTCCGGCTTCACCTACAACATCGGTCGCGTAGTCGCAGCGGGCGGACCTTTCCTCGTGGGTTCGGTCGCCGCTGCGGGCGCCGGCAATGCCAGCGTAGTGCTCGACACCTTGTTCATGGTGGGCTTTGTCCCGGTACTTGGCCTCTTGTGCATCGGCTGGGTGATCGAAACCCGCGGTCAAAAAATCCCAGACTGACCGGCCACCGGTCTTTTGATAATGACTTGGCTCAACGACATCATCATCGGCCTGGTTGAAGGTCTGACGGAATTCATTCCGGTATCGAGTACCGGGCATCTCATCCTTACACGATCCATTCTGGGTCTGCCGGCAACCGCGGGCGCGCGACAACTCATCGTGATTCAGGGTGCAGCCATCCTCGCGGTCTGCTGGGAATACCGCGCGCGGCTGACCACCACACTGGTCGGCCTCAAAAGCGACGGGCGTTCGCGGCTGTTTGCACTGAATCTTTTTCTTGCCTTCTTGCCTGCCGCGGTTGTCGGACTTGTCCTCGACGACGTCATCGAACGCGTGCTGTTCTCGCCAATTCCGGTGGCACTTGCCTTGGTCGTGGGCGGTGTCTTGATTCTTTGGGCCGAACGTCGTCAGCACGATCTTCGAGTCAGCTCGGTAGATGAGTTGCGGCCACTCGATGCGTTCAAAGTCGGTTTATTTCAAATGCTGGCGCTGATACCCGGGACCAGCCGTTCCGCAGCCACGATTCTCGGCGGCTTGCTCTGCGGGCTGTCGCGCAAGGCGGCGACCGAATTCTCCTTTTTTGTGGCTATTCCGGTGATGTTCGCGGCCACGGCTTACAAACTGCTGGGCAGCCGCGAACCGATCACTTTGCAAGAAGCGCAGTCTTTGCTGATCAGCAGTGTGGTGGCTTTTGCTTCCGCACTGATCGCAATCCGCTTCCTGATCCGCTACGTCAGCCAGCACTCGTTCGCAATCTTTGCCTGGTACCGAATCGTGTTCGGTGGTCTGATCCTGCTTATTTGGCAGATGGACTGGGTGCAGTGGTAGCACGGCCGAAGTCGGGATAAGGTCCGAGCAACAACAAGATGAAACCGCCGATCACGAACATGGCGGCTGCAGCCAGCAACATCGAGTCGTAGCTCCCGGTGGTATCGCGTACCCAGCCATAAAGGGTCGGCGAGAGCGCGGCCATCAGCCCGAACGCCATGTACTGCACGCCATAGATCTGGCCATAACTCTTCATGCCGAAATATCGGCCGGCAAAATAGGCCACGAGATCGGTTTCGGCACCCGACGCAAAACCCATCAAAAACGCCGCGAATATCGCCATTTGAAAGCTGAGCGGTGCATCGCCCATCAGCAACCAGCAAGAAAATGCCGGCAGGCAAAGAATGGGCAGCGTCACGAGCGGCGCCCAAAAACGATCGAGCAACAAGCCGGTGATGATGCGTCCGGCAAAAATCGACAGACCGAAAATACTGAGCACGGTCGCAACGCTCGTGGGTTCGAAATCGCGAGCGCGCAGCATCGAGGGCAAATGCACCAAAGCCCCAGCGTAGGCCAAGGTCACGATCGCCACCGACAGCCAAAGAATCCAGAAACGCGGCTCACGCATCGCCTCGCCGAGCGTTCGGCCAGGTAACGAGCCCGCCGCAGCGCTGCCGATGCCTTCGGGACGTTCTTCGGGGCGTGGCTCGCGGAACCAGAGCAGGCCGATCGGCAAGGCGATCAGCAGCGGCAACAGTGACAGCAGTGCAAAACTGCTGCGCCATCCAAACTCGCTGATGAACTGGGTGGTGAGGAAAGGCAGGATCATTGCCGAAATGCTGGTGCCCACCAGCGTGATCCCGAGAGCCAGTCCGCGTTGCTTGAAGAACCAGAGATTGACGGCACGCGACCACGTGACCGGTGTCGAGCCGATACCAAACAGCCCGATCATCAACCACACCAGATAAAACGCCCACAATTGCCCGGGGATGATCGCGAACGAGGCGAACGTCACACCAAAAATAGCCAGCGAGGCAAGCGCCACCGGACGCACGCCATGGCGATCAGCCAGCCAACCGAACACCGGGGCCAGGAAAGCCGCGAGCATGCCGTAAATGGTGACGCCGAAACTGATCTCGGTCCGGGTCCAACCAAACTCCTGCTGCAACGGATCGATGAAGAAGCCGATAGTGTTGAAAGGCAAAGGCGATGCACCAAATGCCACGCCCAACAGCGAAGCCACCAGCACTTTCCAACCCAGACCCAACTCGGAGGGGTTCTTGGTCGTCTTCTCGGCGGATGCAGCGCTGTTCATGCTTCAAATCATACCCCCGCGCCCCTGTTCGGTGGATCATGTTGGGAGTACCCTACGCCCTCCATGAAGATCGTGATCCTCGGCGCCGGACAGGTCGGGCGCACGGCGGCTTATCAGCTCGCTCGTGAAGAGGCCAACGAAGTCACGGTCGTCGATACCAACGAAGAATTACTGCGCGACCTGCAAGATCGCCTCGACATTCGCACGGTCGTCGGCAACGCCGCCTACCCTTCGGTGCTCGAAGCCGCCGGCGCCGAAAACGCCGATATTTTGGTCGCACTCACCAGCTCCGACGAAGTCAACATAATGGCTTGCGAAGTGGCTTACGCGCTGTATCGCACGCCCACCAAGATCGCTCGCATCCGTTCGCAGGAATACACACGCCATCCCAAACTTTTTGGTGCCGAGTCCTTGTCGGTCGATGTCTGGATCAGCCCGGAGCAACTCGTCACCGAATATGTCGAGCGCCTCATCCGCTATCCGGGTGCGCTGCAAGTACTCGATTTCGCCGGTGGCAAAGTTCGACTGGTCGGTTTGTCGGCGCGCAAAGGCGGGCTGCTCGTCGGCCAGGCGCTGCGCAATCTCAAAGAACACATCCCGAATACCGAGGCCCGCGTCGTCGCCATTTATCGCAACGGCCGCAGCGTGCAACCCGAAGGCAGCACGGTCATCGAAGATGGGGACGAAGTATTCTTTCTCGCGGCCAAAGATGACATCCGGCGTTTCATGGCCGAGATGCGCAAGGAAGAAAAGCCGGTGCGTCGCGTGGTCATCGCCGGTGGCGGCCACATCGGCTATTCGCTCGCCCGGCAACTCGAGACCAATAATCAGGTGAAGATCATCGAGCGCGATCCAAAACGCGCTCGGCGTATCTCCGAGAGTCTCGATAACGCGATCGTGCTCGAAGGCGACGCTGCTGACGAAGAGTTGCTGGTCGAAGAAAACATCGATAGTTGCGACACGTTCGTTGCACTCACCAACTCTGAGGAAGCCAATATTCTCTCGGCCATGCTTGCCAAACGCCTCGGTGCCGCCAAGGTCATGGCGCTCATCAACAAGCCTTCGTATGCCGATCTCATGCAAAGCGGCAGCATCGATGTGGCGCTGTCGCCGCAGACCATCACCATCGGCTCGTTGCTCACGCACGTCCGACGCGGTGACGTCGTACAAGTGCACTCGCTGCGACGCGGTGCCGCCGAAGCCATCGAGGCCATCATTCATGGATACAAGCGGAGTTCGCGCGTGGTCGGCAAACGAGTCGAGGACATCGCCTTGCCCGAAAGTGCCAAGATCGGCTGCATCGTACGCGGTGAAGAAGTGATCATGGCGCACCACGATACCCTCGTTCAGGCCGACGACCATGTTGTACTGTTCATCACCGATCGTCGCCATGTCGATCAGGTGGAGCGTCTGTTCCTCGGCGAAACCGCCGGCAGACGCTGAGCCCGCCGCACCGACCATGCTCGCGGTCGCTCATGTTTTAGGTCTGATGATGGCGTTCTTCGCCATCACCTTTGTCGTGCCGATGCTGTGCTCGATCATCTCGCAAGACGGCATGTTCATCGACTTCGCCATCGCCGCTATCATCAATGTGACCCTCGGGCTCGTCATTGCCGGTCTTACGCGCAATTACAAACGTGAGCTCAAGGCACGCGACGGTTTTTTGCTGGTGACTCTCGCCTGGATACTGATGTCTGGTTCTGCTGCGGTGCCGCTGCTTATTGCCTTGCCCGACCTCAGCCTCACCGACGCCTATTTCGAAGCTACCTCGGGGCTGACCACGACCGGTGCAACCGTACTCACGGGCATTGACTCTCTTCCACCGTCAATCAATCTTTGGCGTCACACCCTGCACTGGTTTGGCGGTCTCGGCATCATCGTGCTCGCGGTCGCTATCCTGCCCTTGCTCGGTGTTGGCGGTATGGCGCTCTATCGGGCCGAGACACCCGGACCCATCAAAGATGAAAAACTCACGCCGCGTATCACTGAAACGGCAAAAGTTCTTTGGATTACCTATGGTGGGATGACTTTGGTCGGCATCATCGGTTTGCGCCTGGCCGGCATGAGTTGGCTGGACGCTATCTGCCACGGTTTTTCAGCCATAGCGCTCGGTGGTTTTTCCACTAGGGATGCGAGCATCGGTCACTTCGATTCACCGATGATCGAGTTGGTGCTGATCTTCATCATGCTGGCGGCCGCCCTGAACTTTTCTCGTCATTTCATGGCCATTCGCCTGCGATCATTCTCCCCTTATCGACAAGACCCCGAGGTGCGCGCGGTACTCACTGTACTCGGCGTCAGCGTACTGGGTGTTGCGCTGCTGCTGACAGTCCATGAGACCTTCGACGGATTTTTGATTTCTTTGCGACACGCCGCGTTCACAGTGGTTTCGGTCGCGACCACCACCGGATTTTCAAGCGAGGCTTACGACCCTTGGCCCGTTTTTACGCCGATGTGGATGCTATTCCTGTCTTGCGTGGTCTGTAGCACCGGCTCGACGGGTGGCGGCATCAAGATGTTTCGTACGCTGTTGTTGGTGCGTCAGGCGCAACGTGAAATGAAGCAGATCATGCACCCTTCAGCCGTACTACCGATTCGCGTTGGCAGCCAGGTGATTCCTGAGCGCATCATTGCCTCGGTACTGGCGTTCCTTTTTCTTTACTTTATGACGATCGCCATACTAACTTTTCTCTTGTTGCTGTCTGGAGTGGAGATCGTTTCGGCGTTCTCATCCATCGTGGCCTGCGTGAATAACCTCGGTCCAGCCATCGGACCCACCGGCCCTTCAGGCAATTACCAGGGCTTCACAGAATTCCAGACCTGGGTCTGCACCGTCGCGATGCTGCTTGGTCGTCTCGAAATTCTCAGCGTTCTCGTGCTTTTTTCGCCGGCGTTCTGGCGGAAGTAGCTCAATACCGCCAACTGCGCGTATCTGCACCCTTGGGGGCGGTCATCAGCATGCGCTCGGCGGCCCAAGGCAGCACCATCTGCGGGTAACGCAGTCGCGAGTAAGCGTTGGCGCGGGTGTGATCGCCATTCCAGCAATGCTCGTCGCGGTCGCCATAGTCGATGACGGCGTCAGCCGCAGGCTCGGCGCTGCGCAGAAATTCTTCGACGGCATAGACGGCGTTGTTGAGATAGTAGTTATCCATGTCGCCGACGTAGAGCCGCAGCTTGCCGTGCAGCTTCGGTCCGAGCGTTGCCCAGTCACGACGCAGAATGTGGCCGAGGTCGTAGTTATCGCGCCAGTACGCCGCGGTTACCGGATCGATCTCGCCGGTGAGACGATCCCAGATGCGGCGCGGATAACCGTCTGCGCCGACCGGTGAATAGACCGATTCCCACACGTCCCATTGATCGCCGCTGCGGCCTTTCGTGCCGAGCGCGTACTCCCAAAGATTGTTTTCTTCGATGGTGGTGTCGATGTGGCCCAGCCAGTTGCGATGCGCAGGGCGCGGCGTGCGCTTGAAGCGATTCGGCATGTAGTAGGCGTTTTTATCTTCGTAAATGTTCACCGTCATGTAGTGACGGAAGTCGATGGGATCGGGGCAGGCGATCCAGGCGCCGTTGTAATCCTCGGGATAGAACATTTGCACAGCCATCGCGATCCAGCCGCCCGTGCTGCCACCAAAAACGAAGCGTGCCCAACCCTGACCGAGGCCGCGAAAGCGCTTTTCGATCTCGGGAATAAGTTCGTACTGGATGGCATCGCCGTATGGACCGTTGTTCGCCGAGTTGACGCCGTAGGAGTCGTCGTAAAACGGTGTGGGGTGCTGGATCTCGACCAGCAGCACACGCGGGAAGCCCTTGCCGGTCCAGGCCTGGAAGAACTCCCACCCCAGTTGCTGCTGGATGCGGTTATAGCCCGTGAGCTTGAAGCGCTTGCTGTAGTCGGGCTTGAGGTCGGAGTCGGGGGGTGTCTCGCGCCAGCTCGACGGCCCGGATGGAAAGTGGCCGTGGTTGATCACTAGCGGATAGCGCGCATCCGGGTGGTCGTTGAAGCCCTGCGGCAAGGTGACGAATGCGCCGAGGTACATGTCGCGACCCCAGAACTTCGAGAGTCGCTCGCTGCGGATGCGCACATATTTGACCCAGGGCGTTTCCTGGAATTGCGGCAGCGGCGGAATCACCTCGCTGAGCACGAGCTTCGGCAGCGGGGTCGCGTCCAAGGGTCCACGCCAGCGCAGCGTTACGGGTTGCGAGTAAAGATTGCCGGGTTTCTCACGCCACTGCTGGCCGTCGCCCTTGTCGGGCGGCAGTTTGAGTACGCGACCGTCGCCCAAGCGGAAAGTCTCGTAGCGGTTGAGGAAAGCCTGCAAGCGGTAGTCGCCGGCTGGCAGATCGGCGAGGGAGCGCACCGGAAAACCGAAGGCAGCGGCGTCGACTTTACGGCTGCTACCGGGCCGCCAGCCCTCGACATCGAGTCCGAAAAAGGGGATGGCGTCGATGTCCCAATTGACGAGGAAGCGGGGCTCCTGAGTCGGCGCCTGATCGGCTGGCGCGAAGATCAGCAACAAGCGACCATCCTGGGGGCCGTCGCGGAATCCGGCGGGCAGCTGTACCTCGAAGCCGGTGGCTACGACAGCCGGGGTCGAGGTGGCTGCGGCAGCGAGGCGCGGCGAGGCGGTGAGCAGGGTGGCACCGAGTAGGGCCACGGCGAGGAGTCGGAGCGGTTGGGGGATACGCATAACCCTCGATCCTACGCCGGGTGTGGTCCGGGAGGGGCCAGCCGATACAGGGGCATCCAACTCGATTTGCAGATTCACATAGAATCGCGCCCCAACGTATGCAGTACGCAGACACATTCGAGGTCATTGTGGTGGGTGGCGGCCATGCCGGCACCGAGGCCGCGCTGGCGGCTGCGCGCATGGGGCGACGGGCGCTTGTGCTGACCCAGAGCTTCGAGACGCTGGGGCAGATGAGTTGCAACCCGGCCTTCGGCGGGATCGGCAAGGGGCATCTGGTCCGCGAGATCGATGCACTCGGCGGGGCGATGGCGAGAGCCGTCGACCGCGCCGGGATCCAGTTCCGTACCCTCAATGCGAGCAAAGGTCCGGCCGTCCGCGCCACCCGTGCACAGGCCGATCGGCTGCTCTATCGGCAGGCCATCCGCCACCTGCTCGAGAACCAGCCGAACCTGTCGCTCTTTCAACAAGAGGTGGCGGACCTCGTCGTCGAAAACGGGCGTGTTCGCGGGGTCGTGACGATCAGCGGAATCCGCTTCGCCGCGCCCGCGGTAGTGCTCACAGTCGGGACCTTTTTGGCGGGTCGGATCCACGTCGGTCTCGACCAGCATTCCGGGGGTCGTGCGGGCGATCCGCCGTCCAATGCGCTGGCCGCCAGACTGCGCGAATTGCCGCTGCGGGTAGGGCGTCTGAAGACGGGTACGCCGCCGCGCATCGATGGTCGCAGCCTCGATTACAGCATCATGGCACCGCAGTATTCGGACTCGCCGCTACCCGTGTTTTCATTCCTCGGGCGGGCCAATGAGCATCCCCAGCAAATTCCTTGTTTCATTACAGCAACAAACGAACAGACCCACGCGCTGATCCGCTCGGGCTGTGATCGCTCGCCGATGTTCACCGGTAAGATCGAAGGCGTGGGTCCGCGCTACTGTCCCTCGGTCGAAGATAAGGTCCATCGCTTCGCCGACAAGGACTCGCATCAAGTGTTCGTGGAGCCCGAAGGGCTCTCCACCCATGAGGTCTATCCGAACGGTATTTCGACCAGTCTGCCGTACGATGTGCAGGTCGAATTCGTGCGCTCGATTCGCGGCTTCGAACAGGCCCATATCACCCGTCCCGGCTACGCCATCGAGTACGACTTTTTCGACCCGCGCGATCTGCACGGCTCACTCGAAACCAAGGTGATCGGTGGCTTGTTTTTCGCCGGTCAGATCAACGGTACGACGGGCTATGAAGAGGCGGGCGCGCAGGGCATCGTCGCCGGCATCAATGCCGCGCGGCAGGTCCGTGACCAAGCGGCCTGGGTACCCTCGCGGGCCGAGGCCTACCTCGGAGTACTGATCGACGATCTCATCACCCGCGGTGCCCCCGAGCCCTATCGCATGTTCACCAGCCGAGCCGAACACCGGCTACTACTGCGCGAGGACAATGCCGACCTGCGACTCACCGAGCAGGGTCGCGAGCTCGGGCTGGTGGACGACGAACGCTGGACCTTTTTCCGTCGCAAGCGTGATGCCGCCGAGGCCGAGGTCGTGCGGCTCTCCGGACTGCGGACCAAGGGGGTCAGTGCTTTCGATCTGTTGCGTCGACCGGAAGTCGGTTACGACGACCTGCCGGGTCTCGAGGCTAGCCCCATGGCCAGCCTCGGCGCGCTGGACGACCGATTGCCTGCCGCCGTCCGCTTGCAGGTCGAAGTGCGCGCCAAGTACTCGGGATACATCGAACGCCAGCAGGACGAGATCGACCGTCAGCGCAAACACGAAGAACTCCCCCTGCCGCAGGATCTCGACTACGGCAATGTGGCAGGGCTCTCGAACGAAGTCCGGCAGCGGTTGGCGGCCGTGCGACCCGACACCCTCGGCCAGGCCTCGCGCCTGCCGGGCATCACGCCGGCGGCGGTGTCGGTGCTGCTGGTCCACCTCAAACGCCGAACGGCCCGAAGGTAGGCGGCCAAGCTATTTGATATGCGGCGGGTAGCCGCGGCGGCCAAGCCCGGTCGGCGGACCTTTGGCCAAGGGCCGACGCAGCGCTTTGGCTGTCCACTCCTGACCCTCGATCTCCGGTGGAACATCCATCGCAAAAGCACCCCAGGTCTCTACCCGCTTGTTGCTCGACTCCCAGCCGGGCGGCAACGTCAGGTAGTCAGGTGCGTGCTTTTCGATGTAGGCCAGCACTTTCGGCGGAACCTCGGCGGTGCCGGGCAGACCTTTGTGTGAATGCATCCGCCCGAACAGCATCGCGCCCCGCATATCCGGCGCGGCCTTGCCCATCCGCATCCACGGCCAACACTCCGAGAGTCGCGAGAACCCGGCGCGCATTCGTGCCGTCGGTAGACCGCGATCCTGCGCCTCGGTTAGCGAGGCGAACATCGTGAAATGTTCCGAGGGCGTGATGCGCTTTCCGGTCGAGTAACTCGGCCAGGCCTCCGGGGTCACCGGATTGGTGTACTCGTGTGCGTAATCCCACTCGAGCATCAAATCGTCGCCATAGCGTGAGAACGGCAGGCGAAAGGGATAGCGCCCGTCGGCATCCGCAAACACCGTGCCCTCGTTCATCACGGTGGGGGAGTCGCCCGCTGCGCCGTACATGAACTTGGGTACTTCGGTCGTGAGCGTGCCAGCGATCAAATCGTTGTAGAAGTGATAAACCTCACAGCGCTCGCCGGTGATCGGGTTGTCCCAATACTCGAGAATTTCGCCCGTGCGCAGATCAGTGAAATAGCCGGTCTCACGCGATTTGATGCGCAGCAAACCGCGCGGGTCATGCTCGGCGAGCAGCACACCCGTGCCGGTGTAACCGAACACCGGCAATAAGCGTTTGCCCGACAACTTGAGATACATGAGCCCGTGAAACCCGCCGATGACGGGTTCGCCGTAGCCCGACCAGATCTTGCCGAAGGCGTAGAGGTTATCGATGGGATTGGTGAAGTCGAGTGCTGGCGAGCGCAGGCCTGCAGGCATGCTCGTTGCCGCGAGCTGCGCGCTCGTCATGCCGCCGCCGAGCAGGCCGCCGCCCAGCATCGCGAGCGCTTGCCTGCGGCCAACCAGTGCGTCCTTCAGCAACATCGACGAAGTCATGACGTATCCTCACTGACAGCACTCAAACTGGAGCGCCTTTCGTGAGATTCGTCTGCACCATGAACATGATCAATCCTCAAGAATCCAACGTCCGTGTACTGCTCGCCCGTCGGCCGACGGGGGCGCCCGTTGCCGAAGACTTCAGCATCGTCGAGGAAGCGCCCGCAGCGCTCGCCAACGGTGAGCTGCGCATCCGCGGTGAATGGTTGTCGCTCGACCCCTACATGCGCGGCCGCATGAACGCCGGCAAGTCCTACGTGAAGCCGGTCGATATCGGTGCGGTCATGTGCGGCGAAGTGGTGGGTCGCGTGGTCGAATCGCGCAATGCCCAGTTCGCGGTCGGCGATCAAGTAGCCGGCGATCTCGGCTGGCAGACGCTCGCCGTCTCGAGCGGTCAGGGTTTGCGCAAGCTGATGCCGAATGTGCCCGCCGCGGCCCAACTCTCGGTATGCGGCATGCCGGGCGTCACGGCCTGGTGCGGACTGTTGCTCATCGGCGAACCGAAGCCGGGCGAGACCGTGGTGGTCTCCGCCGCTGCGGGTGCCGTCGGCAGCGTGGTCGGCCAGATCGCCAAGCTCAAAGGTTGTCATGTCGTGGGTATTGCCGGTGGCGCCGACAAGCGCCGCTATGTCGTCGACGAGCTCGGCTTCGACGCCTGCATCGACTACAAAGCCGGTCGGCTGCGCGAAGATCTCAAGGCAGCGACTCCGAAGGGCGTCAATGTTTATTTTGACAACGTGGGCGGCGATATCCTCGATACCGTGCTCGCGCGCATGAATCCTTTCTCGCGCTTGCCAGTCTGCGGACTGATTTCGCAATACAACGCCACCGAACTTCACGGTCTGCGAAACTTTCGCTCTGTGCTCGTCAATCGCATCAAGATTCAGGGCTTCATCGTGTTCGATTTCCGCGATCACTACCCCCGCGCCATCGGCGAACTCGCGACATGGCTCGCTGCGGGCAAGCTCACATATCGCGAGACTATTGCGCATGGTGTGCGCGCGGCGCCCGCGGCCTTCATCGGTCTTTTGAATGGTGCGAATCTCGGTAAGCAGCTGGTAAAACTTTGACGTCTTCGACCTCGAGGAACATCCGATGACTGAGACACCGAGCATGGTTCGTGCCGACGGCACTTATCCCGTCGACACGTTGCGTCAGGAGGCCATCACCGTCGGGGTGGTGCAGACCCGCGTCAACGGCGTCGATGGGGCAGACCCCGGACCGGGTTTGCGACGCAACATGGATTATTTTCTCGAGTCGATCGATATCGCGCAGGGCTACGGCGGGCGTTGCGACTTGCTGCTGTTCCACGAGTTTCCGATCACCGGCTTCACCAACTGGACGCGCGAGCAGCATTACGCGCTGTCGATCGAAGTGTCGGGGCCGGAAGTCGAAGAAATCGCTAAAAAAGCAAAGCAGTACAACTGCTATATCGTCTTCGGCACCTACGCCAAAGATCCGGTGAACTGGCCGGGGCATATCCTGCACCTGATGGTGATGTGCAAGCCGGACGGCAGCGTCGTGTCGCACTGGAAGCAGCGCAACGTACGCGGCATGTTCCCGGGCTCGGAACAGTACACCTCGGTGATCTACGACGTGTACGACCGTTTCGTCGAGATGTATGGGCTGGACGCGGTGATCCCGGTCGAGCGCACCGACATCGGCAATATCGCGATGTCGGCGGTGCAGTTCGAGCCTGAACTGTTCCGCTGCATGGCATTCAAAGGCGCCGAGATCATTTGTCGAGTAGCGACCGGTGGCTTCGAGTGGGACGACATGAAGCTCACGTCGTACCACAATAGCCTCTACACCCTGATCACCAACAATTCGGTGTCAACCCACGAACGCAACCCGGGTTTCTTCGAGGACACCGGCTACGGCGGCCCCGGTCGCTCGTCAATCTTTGGTCCGCGCGGTGTAGTGCTGGCCAAGGCAGGCCCGTTCGAGACCCGCGAGATTGCGCGCATCCCGATCGCCGAGTTTCGTGCCAAGCATCGTATTCCCGATCTGCATCTGAGTCTCTACAAGCCGGTGCTCGATCAGTATGTCGAGCGCTACGCACCGAACGGTTACCTCGATTATCTCCCCAAAGACAAGCGCGAGGCCTTCCAGCACTTCGTCAAGCGGGCGACGTGGCAGCATTACTGGTAGCGATATGTCCTCGCCTTTTTCCGAATTCACTCGCGGTTGGCGTCCCCTGCTCGCCGCAGGCATCGGGACCGGCGCAGGCGTCACTGGACTTTCCTTTTATGGTTTCGGCGTGTTCGTGCTGCCGCTGGTTGCGGCCTTTGGCTGGACGCGCGGCGAAGTGTCTGCCGCCGCCAGTTTTTTGATCCTTGGGTCGGCCATTACATCGCCCATCGTCGGTTCAGTCATCGATCGTTTCGGCGCACGACGCGTTGGCATCGCTTCCTTGCTGGCATTGGCAGCCGCCTATGCCGCGCTGACCACGCTGCAAGGGTCGCTATCCATGTTTTATGCTGCCTGGTTTCTGCTGGCGTTGCTCGGCGGTGGGACCACTCCGGTCGTCTGGACGCGAACGGTCAATCTTTGGTTCGACCGCGGGCGAGGTCTCGCCTTGGGTCTTGCTCTCGCCGGGTCCGGCATCGCCAGCATATTCGCTCCGCCGCTGCTGACGCGCGTAATCGCTCATTACGGTTGGCAGACCGGCTATCTCGTCATGGCTGCCTTCCTGTTGATCGTCGCCACGCCACTGGTGGCGCTGCTGCTCGCTGAACGACCTGCGGATCGTCTCGAGGCCAGCGACAAAGACTCGCCCTCGTCGAACCACGCCTCGGCGGCGAGCGCCTTGCCTGGCGTCGAGTTTACCGAGGCGCAGCGCAGCGTCACCTTCTGGAAAATCGGCATCGGTTTTTTCTTTGTCTCGGCCGTCATTGCCGCGCTGATCATCAATCTCGTACCGTTGTTGATCGACCGCGGCCTGACGCCGATGGCGGCGGCGGGCACCGCCGGCATGATGGGTGTCGCGGTGCTCATCGGGCGGGTGGCCACCGGGTACTTGCTCGATCGTCACTCCGCCTCAGCGATTGCCGGCATCGTGCTCAGCTGTTGTGCGCTCGGCTGCGTGGTCCTGACGATGCCCAATGCGTCTGGTTGGATGCTGACGATCAGCGTGCTTGCGCTCGGTCTCGCCGCGGCTGCCGAGGTCGATCTCGTGGCCTATCTTTCCAGCCGATTCTTTGGTCTGCGCGCTTACGGCAAAATCTACGGTTGGCAGCTCACCAGTTTTTATCTTGGCGCAGCTGGCGGACCGCTTGCTGCAGGTTTGGCCTTCGATGCGTTCGGCAGTTACACACCGATGCTGGCATTCGCAGCTGCTGCACTACTCATGGGCGCCGTGGTGATGGCAACGCTCGGTAAGCCGCGCTTCGCGGCTATCGAGTGAGGTTTGTTTCGTCGAGCCGCTTTTTGCGGAAGTGAACGACGAACACAGCGATCGCGGCAAGCCCCGGGATCCAGTGCGCGAGCGAAGTCCATGACCGCCAGGCGTCACTGCCCAAGTAGTACAGCGCGCAACCACTGATCGTCAGCCAGACCAATACGCCGAACAGCATACCGCCCGTCGGCTTGCGAACGCCGGCTTTCCAGCAACGCACGACGTGATCGGACCACAAGCTACCGAACAGCCACACAGCCGCAAAAGAAAAGACGGCGTGTGCGATCAGCCACCACTGTTGTTGCGGATGCGGATTGTCGAAACCGAAATCATCGATCACGCGCACGAAATAGTGGAAAACAAGCCAGGCCGCTCCGGTCAGCCAGGTGCCAAACGCAACGCTGTGCAACAGCCGCCGACGACCCGACGGCAAGACGCCCGTGCGTACTGCGGTTCGCTGCGCATTGACCGACCCATCACTCAAATTGGTTACCCGAGATCCACCAGCCCGTTGCCGGCGAGTAGAAATACGCGCTTGCATCGAATGCGGCAAGCACCGGCGCGGCCTGCTCGCCTTTGGCCAAGACCACTTTGGTGAGGGCGTCAGCAATCGCGCATTGCTTGGCAACCACGGACACGAAACCTGGCGCCACGGCGGCGGCATGATCATGCCCCAGGAAATGCACGGGGGTTTCACCGGCCGCACTGCTCGCGAGACTACCGTTTTTGAGTTCAATTAAAGGTCGCGTGTCGCGAGTGACTGCGGGACCTGCAAATTCCGGAACTTTGAGGGCAATGAGTTGCGTGGTCGGGCCGCCCACCCGTAGATCACCACCGGCGTTGATCTGCCAACTCGCGGTCTCGGCTAAAACCATTTCCGAGGCCGCGAGATCGACGGCAAAACCCTTGGCGATGCCACCCAGATCGATCCACAGGGGTCGTCTGATCCGCACGGTATCCGGCGGCTCCAGAAGTACATCTGACCAGCGCGCCTCAGGATCAGGCGCGCGCGCATTTACCTTGAAAACATCAGCGTCGGTTTGCGCCGGCGGCGGCAACATACCGCGTGCGACCAACAAGGGCGCCACCGTCACATCGAATACACCGGAAGACAATTTGGACACGGTGTGTGCAAGTTCAAGCACGGCGAGTGTTTCCGGCGCCACCCGCACAGGACGACCAGACGCTGCCCGGTTCACGCGGGCGAGGTCACTGTCTGCGGAATGAAAGCTCATCAATGAATGCACACGCTCGATCGCGGCAAAGCCTTTGGCGATCGCGGCTTCAGCCGGTGCGCGCTCGAGCCCACGCACGCCGATGGTGACGAAAGTACCGAGCAATGGCCGTGTCGATTCGCACACCGTACCGGACGGGCCTGTGCCAAGCGGGGTGGAGGCGTTCCGCATCCGGGAATGATATCGTCGGTCGCCTGCGCGGCTATGGTTTCTGTCCCGCGCTCGATTGGAGGTTGTCATGGCTATCGATACGCAACGTCCCACTCACACCGTGGATGCGATCCCTTCTGATATCACCAATAGCGTATTTCTCGGCAACCCCATACTCGACAACCTGGTGGGCTGCATGGTGGCGATGAACGGCGAGCTCTGGGCGACCAAACGCCGCATGAAGGTTCTCGAATCGTTGCTCGCCAAAAAAGGCGTCACCCGCGACATGATCGAAAACTACATACCCACGCCCGAAGAACATGCGGAGTGGGAAAAAGATCGTGATCGCTTTGTCACGCTCGCCATGGGTCCGCTCACCAACGACGCTTTCCGCAACATCAGCGCGGATTTCCCCAAGCGCGGCTAGAGCGAAATTCGCCTTGAATCATCGCTTCCTGCTCGTGCCTGCGGCGATCGTCATGGCCGCAGCGCCTGTCGCACAAGCCGATCAACTGCAGTCGCTCGAAGAAGCGCAGCAACGGCTTTTCCCGAGCGCGGCGCTCACGCCGTTCGAGTTGCGACTCAGCTCCGAACAATTTGCGCAGCTCAAAGCCGAATATCAGGTGCCTGCGCTGCGACCGCTGTTTCGCGGCTGGAGTGTCGCAGGTGGCGGGTGGCTCTATCTCGATCAGGTCTATGGGCTCAATGATATCGTGACTTATCTGGTCGCCATCGGCGTCGACGGCAAAAGCTGCGGCATCGAGGTGCTGACCTGCGCCGACGGTTACTGCGACATCTACACGCCCGAATGGCGCACCAAATTGGCCGGACTAGCCCACGGTCGCTGGGACCCGGAACGCATGGTGCCAATGGTGTCGGGTGCGACACTCTCCTCGGTACACGTTGCTGAAGGTGTCAAAAAAATACTCGCCCTTCACGCGCGATTTCGTACAGGATATTGAGTGATGGACCGTACTCGCGCACTCGCCATATTCCTTGCCATGATCGGCTGGCCGGCACTCATCACCCAATTATTCGCCAGCATTGCGTATCAGCAACAACAAGGGCACAGCGTCGCTTACGGCATTTTCATGTATGCGGGCTATTTCACCATCCTGACCAATCTGTTCTGCACCATCGTCGCAACGGCTTGTGTGAAAACTCATGCTGCTGAATCGCGCTGGAATATCTGGCGCGCGCCTTGGGTAGTCACCGCAGCCGCCATGGCCATCTCCATGGTGGGGCTCGTCTTTCATCTGCTGCTGCGCAAGCAATACCAGCCCACCGGCATCGCTGCCCTGACTAACCTCATCCACCACTACATCGTGCCGCTGGTGTTTCTGGTGTTCTGGTGGTTCGCGGTACCTCGCAGATCGGTGGCTTGGGGCGACATCAGTCGCCTGTTCGCCTATCCGGCGGCGTATTTCGTCTATATCGCTGCGCGCGGGGAAATCGGTGGCGTATATCCCTATCCTTTCTTTGATGTGTCGACGATCGGTTACGGGCGGGCTGCCCTCAATGCCGCGGGAATCGCGGTGGTGTTCATCCTGGCCGGCATGGGTTTGATCGCAGCAAAACGCTGAGCCGCGCGCGGCTTGGGCTTCGGCAGCCTTACTTGCCGATGCAAAAACTGCCGAAGATCCGCCCCAACAAGTCGTCGGCATGAAATTCGCCGGTGATTTCATTGAGTGCCTGCTGTGCGCAGCGCAATTCTTCGGCGACCAGCTCGCCCGCGCGCGCCACGACAAGTTGCCGAACCGCCTCTTCGGTGTGCGTTTCGGCACGGCGCAGGGCATCGAGATGTCGGGCGCGCGCGCTGATAGTGCCTGCGCCCGCGGTTTCATAGCCCACGCAGGACTTGAGGTGGCTGCGTAGCGCCTCCATACCGGCGCCGGTTCGCGCAGAAATCGCGAGCGCTGCTTCGTCGGCGCGGATCATTGCCTTGGCCAGTACCATGCTTTGCGCGACTTGTGCGGGCGCAACAGCATCGATTTTATTGAAGAGCAGCGTGGCCGCGACATCGGCAGGTAAATTCGCGCGCTCTTCCTGCCAGGCCAGCAGTTCTGGGTCGGTGCTGGTGTCGATCACGAACAATATTCGATCTGCACGCGCCATCTCCGCACGCGCGCGACGTATGCCTTCGGCTTCGACGACATCTGCCGCGATATCTTTGACCGAGCGCAAACCCGCCGTGTCGATCACGTGCAGCGGCATCCCGTCGATTGCGATGCGTTCGCGCAACACATCGCGCGTAGTCCCCGCCAACGGCGTGACGATGGCGGCGTCATGGCCAGCAAGCGCATTCAGCAGACTCGATTTGCCGGCGTTCGGCCGTCCCGCAATCACCACCGTCATGCCATCGCGCAGCACGCGCCCTTGTTCAGCGCTGCGCAACACGGACACGAAGCGCTCGCGGAGCGCCGTGAGGCGACTCGCCAACGCTCGATCAGCAAGAAAATCGATTTCCTCCTCCGGAAAATCGATCGCTGCTTCGATCCATGTGCGCAGTTCGATCAGCGCCTCGGTGAGTCCGTGCACCTGAGCGGAAAACTCTCCCTGCAGCGAGCGCACGGCGGCTCTGGCCGCTGCCAGCGAGCCAGCATCGATCAGGTCGGCTATCGCCTCGGCCTGCACGAGGTCGAGTTTTTCATTGAGGAAGGCGCGCAGCGTGAACTCACCGGGATTGGCGCGCCGCGCACCGAGTTCGACCGCTCGGCTCACCAGCGCCTCGAGCACGACCGGCCCGCCGTGACCCTGCAACTCGAGTACATCCTCGCCGGTGTAGCTATGCGGCCCGGGGAACCAGACCACGAGACCCTCGTCGATCACCTCGCCCGCAGCGTCGCGAAACTGCGCCAGAGTTGCTACGCGCGGCGCGAGCACTCGAGCACAGGTCACCTCGGCAATGCGCTGCGCCGCCTCGCCCGAGATGCGCACAACGCCCACCCCGCCCCGCCCGGGAGCGGTGGCCACAGCAACAATCGTCTCGGTAGGGAGGAAAAGCTTTTCCATGCAGTGAGACAGTAATACGAGATTGGATATGGGTGACCGACAGATTAAATATGGGTACCCATATGAAAACCACTGTCGAAATATCCGATGAGCTTTTTGCGCGCGCTAGCCCGTACGCACTTTCTTGGCCTCAGCTTCGATTCGGCGGTTGATATTCCACTGCTGCAGAATCGTCAGCAGCGTGTTGGTGACCCAATAGAGCACCAAGCCCGCCGGGAAAAAAGCAAACGTGAGGCTCATCACGAACGGCAGGATCATGAATACTTTGGCCTGAATCGGATCGGGTGGTGTCGGATTTAGTTTGTACTGCACGAACATCGCGCCAGCCATGATCACCGGCAGCACGAAAAACGGATCGCGCGACGAGAGATCCTGGATCCACAGCATGAAGGGCGCCTGGCGCATCTCCACGCTCTCGAGCAACACCCAATAAAACGCGAAGAACACCGGCATCTGGATCAAGATCGGCAGACAACCCGCTGCCGGGTTGATCTTCTCGCGCTTGTAGAGATCCATCATCGCGCGGCCGAGTTTTTCGCGATCGTCTTTGTAAGTCTCCTGAAGGTTCTTCATTCGCGGTGCGAGGACCTTCATCTTTGCCATGGAGCGGCCAGATGACTCAGACAGCGGATAAAACACGAGCTTGAGCAGGAACGTGATGATCACGATCGCCCAGCCCCAATTACCGACGATGTTGTGCGCTTGTTCCAGCAACCAGAAGAGCGGCTCCGCGAGCAGCGTCAACATGCCGTAATCCGCTACGAGGTCCAGGCGCGGACCAACGGT
>VGUP01000018.1 GCA_016874175.1 Gammaproteobacteria bacterium
CGCAGCGCGCACTTCGTATTCCAGATCGCCCATAAGCAACTCCGCGCTGCTGCCCTGGCGCACCAGTGCGCTGTTGCCCACAATCTCGATGAGGTTTCGCAGGATTTTGACCACGCTCTCGGAGCCATAGACCTTGGTGGCTGAGGCCAGTGCCACGTCCATGCTGCCTTTTTCTAGGTCCGCGGCGATGCGAAAGTTGATCAGGCGCATGGCCTCCAAGCGCGTGTAGCAGTCGGCCAGCAGGCGGCGCACCCAGGGCAGGTCTATGGCGCGGTGGCCGGTTTCGTCGCGCGCCTTGGCCCAATCGAGCACCCTTTTATAGGGGCCAAACACCTTGTCCGACCAGGAGCCTAGGCCTAGGCGTTCGTGGTTGAGTTGGGTGGTAATCAGTTTCCAGCCGCCGTGCAAGTCACCGACCAGTCTTTCGGCGGGTACCTTTACGTTGTCATAGTGGGTCGCCGCAGTGAAGTTGCCTACCGTGGGAATCAGGGTGTGCGAAAAACCCGGGGTTGCAGTGTCCACAATCAGAATGGAAATGCCTTTGTGCCGCGGCAGGTCGGGGCTGGTTCGCGCAGCGAGCCAAATATGGTCGGCCGACTCCACGCCGGAGGTCCACAGTTTGTTGCCGTTGACCACAAAATGCCCGGTTTGCAAATCGCCATGCAGCCGCGCTTGGGTGGACAGCGCTGCCAGGTCGGAGCCGGCGCGCGGCTCGGAATAACCAATCGAAAAAATAATCTCACCCGAGGCGATGCCTGGCAAAAAGCGTGCTTTTTGGGCCTCGGTGCCCGACTCCATGAGCGCAGGGCCTACCGTGCTGATGGTGACGAAAGGCAAGGGCGCGCCGGCAATATTGGCCTCTTCGAAAAATATCAATTGCTCGGTGGCGCTCAAACCCTGGCCGCCGTGTTGCTTGGGCCAACCGATGGCCAGCCAGCCATCCTGGCCCATCTGGCGCACGGTTTGGCGGTACAGCGGACCGCCTTCTGCGCCGCGCAGGGCCAGGCGCAGCGTGGGCGTCATCAGGGCGTTGAAGTAGTCGCGCACACGCAGGCGCAGGGCGTGTTGTTCGGGGCTTAGATCGATAAACATGGGGATGAGTCTTACTTTTCTTGACCCAAAATCAGTGCGCTGGTGGGCACGCCGGTGCCGGCGGTGACCAACACATTGCGCACCTGGCCCACCTGGTTGACCGCCGTGCCGCGTACCTGGCGTACCGCCTCGGCAATGCCGTTCATGCCGTGGATATAGGCCTCGCCCAGTTGCCCGCCGTGCGTGTTGATAGGCAAGCGCCCGCCCCGTGCATGGTGGCCGGCGCGCACAAATTCTTTGGCGGCGCCGCGCTCTGCAAAGCCAAACTCTTCGAGCTGGGGCAGTACAAAAGGCGTGAAATGGTCATAAATCACGGCGGTTTGAATGTCCTGCGGTGCGAGGCCGCTTTGCTGCCAGAGCTGGCGCGCCACCAGGCCCATTTCGGGCAGGCCGGTAATGTCATCGCGGTAGTAGGAGGTCATGATTTGCTGGCCGTCGCTGCTGCCTTGGGCTGCGCCTTTGACGATGACCGGGCGGATTTTCATGTCACGCGCGCGCTCGACCGAGGTGATGACCATAGCCACGGCACCGTCCGACTCCTGGCAACAGTCGAGCAAATGCAGGGGCTCGCAAATCCAGCGCGAGGCCTGGTGCTCTGCCAGGGTGATTGGTTTTTGGTAGAAAAACGCAGCCGGGTTGGTCGCGGCAAAGTCTCGCGCGGCCACGGCAACGCGGCCAAAGTCTTCGCTGGTGGCGCCGTAGGTATGCATATAGCGGCGGGCAAACATACCCACCCAGGCCGCCGGCGTGTGAAAGCCATAGGGCATGTACCAGCCATAGTTGACGTTTTCAAACAGCGGAGACGAGCCAAACCCATAGTTGCCATTGCCAAAGCGGTA
The DNA here is from genome assembly GCA_016874175.1 of Gammaproteobacteria bacterium. Taxonomy (GTDB): domain Bacteria; phylum Pseudomonadota; class Gammaproteobacteria; order Steroidobacterales; family Steroidobacteraceae; genus UBA964. Next base: position 1,932 of record VGUP01000018.1, read on the forward strand.
CCAGCTGCGCTCATTCATGGCGCGGTAGACCACCACGGTGCGGGCAATGCCCGTGGCCACCGCCATGGCCGCATGCAGCACGGGGCCGCAGGCGGCGCCTCCGCCATGGGGGACTTGCGAGAAAAAGCGCACATTTTTGGCACCAAGCAGGCGAGCGATTTCGTACTCGGGCACTTTGTCCATCGAGTAGGAGGAAAAGCCGTCTACCTCGGCTGGGTCGATGCCAGCGTCGTTCAGGGCTTGCAGCGTGGCCTCCATGGCCAGCCGCACCTCGGTGCGTCCGGAGTTTTTGGAGAATTCGGTGGCGCCTAAGCCGACGATGGCGGCGCGCCCGGAAATGGATAGTTCGCTCATTGCGTTGTGGTCTTGGCGCGTTTAGGGAAAGCGGACCCGCACCGTGCCGGTGACGTGGCTGCCCATGGAGTTGGCGCCTTTGAAGCTGAGCTCCACCGTTCGATCCTGCGGGCGCTTGTCGGTAACGCTGCCGCTAAAGCGCAGGGTGTCGCCGGGGTAGTGGGGCGCGCCCAGTTTTATTTTGAGATCGCACAAGCGGCTTTGCGGCCCGCTCCAGCCTTGCACAAAACGCTGCACCAGCCCGTTGGTGGTCAGGATGTTCATGAACACGGCCTGCGAACCCAGCGCGCGCGCGGCCTCCAGATCAATATGGCCGGGGAAATAGTCGCGCGTGGCAATGGCCCCGCCGGTGATCAAGGCTGCAGTGATTGGCACGTCCAGCGCCTCCATGGCCTGGCCTAGTTCAATGGCATCAAACGCTTGCATGCACGGCCTCCTTTGCTGCGCCATCTTCGGGCGCGTCGTATTTCCAGCCCAGCGCGTCATGGCCGGCCAGCCAGTCGCCCAGGGCTGCCAGCTGGTGCTCGCTGCCGCCTAAAGCGGCGCCCAAGGCGCGGCTCCAGTACAAAAAACGATGGATGGGGTAGGTAAGGTCTACGCCAATACCCCCATGGACATGCTGGGCCATATGGCCGGCAAAGTGGCCGGCATCATTGGCCAGCACGCGGGTGGCTAGGGCTTGCGGTGCGGCGCCCAGGCCGGCATCGAGGCGGTACACCAGTTGCCATAGCGCACTGCGCAGCGCCTCCAGGGCGATGTAGCCATCGGCCATTTGGCCGCTGACCAATTGAAAGCTGCCAATGGCCCGGCCAAATTGCTGGCGCTCGCTGACGTAGTCCACGGTGCGGCGCAAATGCGCTTGTGTCACGCCCAGTTGCAAGGCAGCCAGGCAGGCTGCGGCGCGTTCGGCCACCCAGGGCAGGGCGGTTTCGGGCAGCACTTGCCAGGCGGCCAGTGGGCAGTCGTGGAAGTCCAGGTCGGCCACTTCTAGGTGGTGCTGGCTGCGGCCCGTCGTGCGGGCCACGCCGGCGGCGTCCAGGTCTACCATCAGCACCCGCACTTGGCCCGCGAGATCGCCTGCCAACAGCGCAAAGCGCGCGCTTTGGCCCAGCCCGACCGCTGCGGCACGGCCGCACAGACTCCATCCCAGGGCCTTTTTTTGCACCTGCAGGGCCGTACCACGGCTGTCCGACAATCCCGCCAATGACAGTGCCAAGGGGCTGCCGTCCTGTAGCAATGCTTGCCATAGGTCTTCAGGCGCGGCCACACCAAAATGGTGTAGCGCGGCGAGGCCTACTTGTTGCTCCCACAGTGGCAGGAGCGCCAATGCGCGGCCTTGTTGTTCCAGAATAACCATCAGCTCGGTCAGGCCAAGGCCCAGGCCACCGCGCTCTGGGGGCACCAAAACAGTGTGCAGGCCCGCAGCAATGCACTGCGTCCACAAGCCCTGCATAAAGGGTGCCTGGCCGCTGTCATGCGCGCGCAGTTGCTCGTCGCTGCAGTAATCCGCAAACAGGCCTGCGGCCATTTCGGCAAGGGCTTTTTGATCGTCTGTCAGTTCAAAGTTCATGGGGGGCTTAATGGGGGCAGAGGGGCTCAGTTGGCGTCCGGCACCGGCCGAAATTGTGGCAGCACTAGGTCGCCGTCGTAGGTGTGAAATTCAACCTGTACTTTTTGGCCGATGCGCGCATCACCCGGGGCTACGCCGACCAGCTGAGTGATCAAACGCGTGCCTTCTTCGAGTTCGATCAGCGCAATCGGGTTGGGGTGCTCAAAAGGCGGCACCTCGGGGTAATGCATCACCACAAAGGAGTACACCGTCCCGCGTCCGCTGGCGGTGACGGCGTCCCATTCAAAGGAGTGGCACTGCGGGCAGACCGGGCCGGGTGGGTGGCGCAGGGTGCCGCAGGCTGTGCAGCGCTGAATGCGCAATTGGCCAGCGCGCGCTCCTTCCCAGAAAAAGCGCGTGTCGTCGCTGATGCCGGGTGCCGGGCGCTTGGGCTTGGCCGGTGCACTGGCTGGAGCGCTCGGCGCCGCAGCCTGCGTGGGCTTGAATTTAAATACACGGAACAACAGCTGGCCGACCTCTTGGTCCCCGCTGGCGATCTCCGAGAAATAGCGCATCACCAAAGTAACAAAATAGCCGGTGCCCAGCGCGGTGGTTTTCTCGGGGCTGATTGTGTCTAAGCGCGTGGTGTAATAAAGGCGCTCGCCCTCGCGTACGGCGCGGCTAAATTGCAGCTCGGAATTGACGGCTACCACCGAGGCCAGGCCTTGGGCCTCCATCAGCTTGAGGACTTCGTAGGGGTTTTCGGTGGTGGAGCCAGGCGGGTAGTTGTTGAGCGTAAAGCCCTCCATGCACCACACTTGCAGCATGGCCTCGGGCGCGTGGACAACACCTTCGACCAAGTAAGGCGAAGCGTCCACCCCCATGATTTCGCACCATTGGCGGATCATGGGCGCGTTGACTTTGTCCCAAGCGTAGACACGCCCGTATTCTTTGCCGACCAGCGCGCGGGCGCTGTCCATCCATGAAGGTTCAGCCACGCGCGTACTCCTGCTGCTGGGTCATTGGGGTGGCGCGTGCCACGGCGGTGCGTTGGTTCATGGTTTCAATGTCCTTGGGCCGCATCAAGAAAGGTCGGCCGCTCACCGCCGCTGTGCAACAAAATATTGCTACCGCTCAAATAACTGGCGCGTGGGGAGGCAGCGTACAGGCAGGCTTGCGCGACATCGGCCGGGTCGGCCATGCGGCCCAGCGGAATAGTGGCGCTCACCGCCGCGATGCCTTTTTCATCGCCATGGTGGATGTGCGATTGCTCGGTGCGCACTAAACCGGGGCTGACTGCCAGCACACGTACTTTGGGTGCCCATTCGACGGCCAGCGAGCTGGCCAACCTGATCACCGCCGCTTTGGCCGCGCCGTACATCGCACTGCCGGGCGAAGGCCGCAAGCCGCTAATGCTGCCGATAAAAACGATGACGCCGCCGCGCTCCTGGGTTTGCATGACCGCATTGGCCGCCTGCGCCGCGTGCAGCCCATCAAAAATTGCGCCGAAAATCTGCCCCGTCACACCGAACACCTACTCCGTGACCCTGCGAATCATTCTACAAAGAGCCCGCCTCCCGAACTGGCCGTGTGGCATCTCCCAACCAGCGAGTTACGCGCACGAGGTCAAGCAGCGCTTGTTGCAAAATATGCGGTGTCAGACGAACCCAGCAAACAGTGATCACGGCCATCCCGTTGCGGTCGGTCAAGGAACCGGGTGGCGCCACCGCGTACCTGCTAGTGCAGCCGTACCGACGCAGATGATATCGCTCGTGGATCTGACCGGTGATCCCTCTATCCGGCGCGGCGCTGTCTGGCTGCAGAACCTCTTAGGACCCATGATTGCCGAGGTGAATTAAGCGAGTTACAAAATCAAAAGACTCGCGGTCTGGCTCAGCGAGCTCCGCACGCTGGTCGACCCCGCGCATCGCAACCCGTAACACCCACAAACGTGTAGCGCATCGCTCCTGCGTTAAATTCCATATCCACCGGCAACGGCAATCCGCTGGCCCGTTAAATACAGCGCCCGGTTGGACGCTAGGAAGACGGCCGCATACCCGACTTCCTCAGGCTGGCCCCAACGCTTCAGTGCCAGATTCCTGTGCACTTCACTGACCCAGTGTTCGTCAAAATAGCCTTGGCCAGTTAGCTCTAGGAACATGCCAGCCTCGATCACGCCGAGCAGCACGGTATTAGCGCGAATATTGTGCCGACCCTCCTCGCGGGCGATCCCGGTCATCAGCGCTTCGATAGCTGCCTTCGGAGCCACTGACATGACATCCCGTTCCGGCCAGCGCAGATGACCGGCCGACCCGAGGTGCACATACGAACCGCCACCCCACTCCTTTAAACGAGGCAGCGTTGCATGTACAACGTTATAAAACCCGTTGAGGTCGTGATCAATTACGGTCTGCCACTGCTCGCGCGTCATTTCGGAAACGAGCACCTGTCGAGCGAGAGTGCCCGCGCCCACCACAACCGTATGCAGCCGACCGTGGGTGGCAGCTGCTTCCCCGACCACCGCATCGACTCTAGCCCCATCGGCGATATTCAACTGGTGGACAGTTGCATTTCGGCCGAGAGTCCGAATCCGAGCCGCTACAGCATTGGCGACGTCCCGCTTGCTGTGATACGTGAGAGCGACGTCGGTGCCCGCCCTCGCAAATTCCATGCACACCGCCTGCCCAACGCCGCCGCTGCCACCAATGACTAGCGCCGCTCCCGACGGAAATATGGCCTCGCCCATAGGAGCGTCCTCCATTAGATCATGTGGATCAGCCGTTTCTTCATTGGGATCACCCGGTCCCAGTTTGAGGCGCGGATTGAGCAAGCTGGTGGCTTCGATTTTGTCTTAGCGAATTTATGGGGCAAGGTCAAATAAGTCGAACACTAAAGACACCTTCCTACTACCGAGGGGAGATGATGAAGTAAACCTCAGGGGTTTTGTAACGGGTACCGTCAGCTCGACGCCTTGGCCCGCGATTGACGCGGCGGCCAAATTCGCCATCTATTACCTCGGGAAGATCGGAGAAGTTAAGCCCTTCCCTACTCGAATGATTCACATCCCCGCCCGCGCTAAGTACGCTTGATCCTCTAGCGACTGTTTGCGGCGGTTGGCATCGCCCCAACATCGGGGCGTTCTTAGTCTTGGGTCTCTTGATACGGCTGGTCGGCGATCCATGACGAATTGCTGGGACCATAGGCTTCCGTACCGGCCGTTGACAGCCTTCGGGTCCCTGTCCCGACTTCTCAACCGAGGCACGTCATTGTCCGCGATACCTCAGGATTCATATGCGTTGCTGATGTCAGGCGCGTATGGCTTCCACCCGTGGGGGACACTTACAGTGGTTTCGTCCCAGAAAGCCTTAGCAACCTTAATGCGGCCCAGTTCATCGAACACCATTCGGTCGATGATCGACAGATCAAGCCCCTCATTGCGCTCCGGAATCCGTACCTGCATGGTGAAGCGCAGGATGCCTTCATTGCCGCCAGCACGGATTTCCTCGATACGCGGCGTCAGCGTCAGGCTTGGCTCCTGATGTGCGAAGTCCCAAAACTTCCCTATCCCCTCATGGCCGAAAAATTCGGGCGTACCCACCGGGTCCTCCCAGCTGGCGTCGGGCGCGAACAGCGAGAGCAACAGTTGGCGGTCGTTGGTTGCCCAAGCACGGATGTAGTCCTGCATCGCCTGTTTCATCTGCTGTGTTGAGAGTGGCATGCGAGGAACCCTCAAGACTCGCTGTAGTCGACCGCACCTGCCATCGAGTCGGCCGCGCGCAGCAACTGAAGCACCCCGTTGCCATAAGTGCAGTGAAGCGCCGTCTTAAATTCGGAACGGCTGTGGGTTATGTACCATTCGCCATCGATTCGTCGGTACTCATCGTGATATCGCACACTCAGGAACGTAACGGTTTTCTCCCGCGTGTTGATATTGCGGTAATTGAGTAACCACAGCGCATGTGCGTGATCATCGGTCATAAAATCAATTTCTGAGTTTCCGCCGTGGTGCATGTCGAGCACGTATGCTTGGCAGCCAGCAGCTCGATACAGGGCTGCAAAATCATCCCGGTGTCGAAATACGCCGAGGTGACCCATGTCGATAACGATCTCGCCGTCGGCGAAACAGTCGCGGGCAAGGTCCGGCAATTGTTGGTCGCAAGCATTCAGATACCGGTGCTTAAGCTGGCGGATCGCTTCGAGATCCTCTAAACGCTGGATTCGTCGGTTCAGGTCACTCACGCTGTTGGTGTTCATGATGCCCCTGAAAGAACCGTAGATCTCCATCACATCAAAAGCAGGTTGCTCAACCGAATGAATAATAGCTTTTCGATATCCCCTCGGTGGGGGATTAAGCGCACGGGTCTTCGTCAGTTTACCGTTTTTTCACAAGTATTACCCTGCTCGCTCCTGCGTGCCCTTTCACAGATCAGTTGAACATTTCGGGTGCTGATACGGGTCTCTCTAGGAGACTTTGCCCTGCCCTACGACGAGGTCGTCTTTTTTACGCTTGATCGCCAACGCCGCCACATACTTCACACGGTGAGTGAAAATAGGCAATCCTCGGCTGTGATGAAGCTCAGCCGGCATCTGCATATTGTGGGCTTTTTCGACTGCGTTACGGCAGCCACGCTCACTCGTTGACGCGCGCTGCCAATATCGGTTGATCCGATAGCGACCCCGGTACACAGCTTGATACGCGATAAACTTCGCACATGACGGGTAACAGTCTTTATTATATAAGGGCAAATCGGGTTATCGTAATCTAAAGTATGTCTCTATCTGACTTTGTCGGGAGGTCGATCGTGTCCGTGACGAAATCCATTACGCGTAGCTCAGTTACGCTCGCCGTCGCACTCGCCTTGCAGCCCGCACTGCATGCGCAGTCCGATGACGCAGGCCTGCAGGAAATCGTTGTCACCGCCCAGAAGCGCGAACAGCGCCTCGTCGATGTACCGATCGCCATCACCGCTCTCTCGGGCGACGCGCTCGATCGCCGCAGCATTACCGACGTGCAGGGCCTTGAAGGCTTCACGCCGAATCTGCAAATCAGTCCGACGCCCGGTAACAGCACCGCCGCGCAGATTGCCATCCGCGGCAGCGTTACAAACAACCCCGCATTGACGTGGGAGCCGGCCGTAGGCATCTACGTCGATGGCGTGTACGTCGGCAAAACACAGGGTTCGTTGTTTGACCTGATCGAGATCGACCGCATCGAGGTACTGCGTGGACCACAGGGCACGCTGTGGGGCCGTAATACGCTTGCCGGTGCGTTCAACATCGTCACCCGTAGCCCGAGCGGTGAAGCGAGCGGCAGCGCCACCGTTAGTCTCGGCAATTACTCCGCACTCGGCGGCAAGGTGTCGATCGACTTTCCGAAGATCGGCGAAGCCAAGGTCAATCTCGCGGTGGCTTCGCAGCGCCGAGACGGCTGGGTCGACAACCGCGTGAGCGGGGGGGACGTGCCTACTCCGCCGGGGCGAGCGGCCTCGACCTCGGAGCTCAACAATATCGACAGCAAGAGCATCCGACTCGCCGTCGATGTGCCCGTCAATAATTCATTCACGATTGCCTACCGCGGCGACTATAACGATATCGACCAGAACGCTTCGCACTCGCAACTTTATCGGACACTGCTGCCTTTTCTCGCGCCCTATGTGTCAACCTCACGACAAGAAAAGGCCACGGTCGATGGCCCCTCGTTCGAGCGCTCGGAAACTCAAGGTCACTCGCTCACACTCGAGTGGCAGCTGAACGACAACAATACGCTGCGCGCGATTACGGCGCAGCGTAAACTCACGTGGGAAGACGGTCTCGATCTCGACGGGTCGCCTCTCAATATCGCGCACACACAACGCCTATCCGACTACGACTCGGTCTCGCAGGAGTTGCAATGGATCGGCGATGCCGGCGTACTCTCCTACGTTGCCGGCCTCTATTACTTTAAAGACGATGGCTTCACGGATAACCCGCAGGGATACTTCGTCGAGTTCGGGCCGGCCGCGGGGGTCCGCTTCAAATCGCAATATGGCTTCAAGACGCAGGCGTTCGCCGCCTTTGGCCAACTCGATTACGCGATCAACGATCAGTTCTCGGTAACTGCGGGTTTGCGTTACACCGACGAAGACAAGTCGATTGCCCGCTGCGCAGGGCTCATCGGCGTTTTCGACTACGTACCCTGCATTACTCGCGCTAAGACCAGTTTTAGCGACACCACACCGCTCGCAGTCCTCACCTGGAGCCCGAGCGACTCGTTCTCCGGCTATGTGAAATACGCTGAGGGCTTCAAGAGCGGCGGCTTCAATGGCGAGGCCGGCGATCCCGCTAATCCGATCCCCGTGAACATTGCTCAGGTGCAGACGCCCTATCTACCCGAAAGTCTTGAATCGATGGAAATCGGCGGCAAGTGGCTGTTCGCCGGTAACCGCGGTTACGCGAATGTTGCGCTCTTCAATAACGACTCGCGCGACATGCAGCTCTCGATCTTCGAAGCCAAGGGCGCTGCGAACTCATCGATCAAAAATGCCGGTGAAGCTAATGTCAAGGGACTCGAGGTGGAACTTGGCTGGCAGTTTCCGTGTGGCACCCGGCTGCAGTTCGCCCTCGGCAAGATGGACGGCGATTTTGACAGCTACGTCGATCGCGGCGTTGAGGTCGCTTTCAACCGTGCCCTCGTTCATTTACCCGAAACCACTGTCTCTGCCACCGTAGATGCGGCGCTAGGTAGTGTGCTCGGCGCAGAGGCGCGCTTGTTGCTCGACGCGAGCTACATCGACGACTACCTGCTCTACGCGTTCCCAATCAAAGTCTTACCTACGACCGATCCTTCATCAGTCAACTCCGCTGTCGCCAACGACACACGGGTGCCAAGCCACACGCTCGTTAATGCCCGTCTGTCGTTTGATGGTGTGGAAATCGGAGGTGCTCGAGTAGATGTCGCCCTGTGGTCAAAGAACCTGATGGACAAAAAGTACATCCAGAACATGATCGACTTCGGCCCGGGCTTCGGTAGCCTCACGCAGGTTTACTTCGGCACGCCCCGCACCTACGGCATCGAACTCACCGGTCGCTGGTAATAGCATAGATACAGAAACCCGCTTCCGTCTCGATGGCAAAACGGCTCTTGTGACGGGCGCTGGGCGCGGTATCGGCCGCGCGATCGCAATCGCACTGGCAGCGGCGGGCGCTGACGTTGCGATTGCTTCGCGCACTCGAACCGACCTCGACTCGCTGGCACGCGAAATTCAAGGTCACGGTCGCCGCGCGCTGGTTCTTGCCTGTGACGTCGGCAAGACGACCGATCTTGAGTCTTTGGTACCGCGCTGCGTCGAAGGCTTGGGGCGGCTCGATGTCCTCATCAACAATGCCGGCGGCGCGGGCTCCAACGACCCGCTGCGCACTACGCCCGAACAGTTTCTGAAAACACTCGAGTGGAACGTGCTGCCCGCATTTGCGCTGACGCGACTTGCAGTGCCCGCGATGCGCGCTACAGGCGGTGGCAGCGTGATCAACATCACCTCGGCGGCTGCGCGCTACGCGCAGCGTAGCTTCTCGAGCTACGGCACTGCCAAGGCCGCACTCACACAACTCACCCGCTTGCTCGCGCAAGACTTCGCGCCGCACATCCGCGTGAACGCTATTGCCCCCGGGCCCGTGGTCACCGAAGCTCTCGGCAAATATTTGACGCCCGAAGTACGCGCGGCCATGGAAAAGCGCACGCCGCTCGCACGTCTTGGCACGGTCGAGGATGTCGCTGCGGCGGCGCTATACCTCGCAACGCCGGCTTCTTCATGGATGACCGGTAAAACATTGGAACTCGACGGCGGCGCCGAAGCGACGGTGTGGCCCCTGTGAGCCACGCGCAAGGCTCGCGCGCTGCGCTGCTCGCGCCCGTCAATTTCGGCGATATCGACTGTCATAACCGCATCGTGATGGCCCCAATGACGCGCAGTCGCGCCGGTGCCGACGACTGCCCCACGGCGCTGCACGTCGAGTACTACGCGCAGCGTGCGAGTGCCGGCCTGATCGTCACGGAGGGCGTACAACCCTCCATCGACGGCAAGGGCTACCCGCGTACGCCTGGGCTGCACGAGGCCGCACAGGTCGAAGCCTGGCGGCGCGTCACGGACGCGGTGCATGCAAAAGGCGGACGGATCGTTGCGCAACTAATGCACGTCGGCCGTATCGCGAGTCGCTACAACAAGCGCGCCGAGGCGCGTACCGTCGCACCCTGCGCCGTGCGCGCCAATGTTTCGCTCTACACAGACGCCGCAGGCATGCAGCCTTGCGATGATCCGGAGCCGCTCTCGATCGCCGCCATTGCCAACGTGATCGAAGATTACGCACACGCTGCGCGACTCGCGCGCGAGGCCGGCTTCGATGGCGTCGAACTGCATTGCACGAGCGGCTATCTGCCCATGCAATTTTTGGCGAGCAACACCAATCTGCGCAGCGATGCCTACGGTGGCGATACGACGCGGCGAACCCGCTTCGTCATCGAGACACTCGAAGGCCTGGTCGCAGCCATCGGCGCCGGACGAGTCGGTTTTCGTATCTGCCCCGGAAACCCGTTCAATGACGTCGTCGATTTTGAACCGCTCGACACGTACCGTTATTTGCTCAAGGCCGTGCGCCCGCTGCGCTGCGCCTATGTGCATGTGATCCGCTCACCGCTGGCAACAATCGATGCTTTCGCCCTCGCAAGCACACACCACGATGGCGCGCTCATCGTCAATGACGGATTCGAGCCGGATACTGCAGCCGCTGCCGTGACTCGGGGGCTTGGCGACGCTGTGTCTTTCGGTCGTCACTATATCAGCAATCCGGATCTCGTCGAACGCATCGAAGCCAGAGCCGCCCTCGCCGCATTTGATCGCAAAACTTTGTACACTCCGGGCGCACGGGGGTACACGGACTACGCGATACTGGGCAGTACAACCACAGCCAGTGCGTCCGCAGGTGGCGCGCCGCAATGAGACAGGGCGCTATGCGTTGCGCTGCGCTGTCGATCTTGCTCGCATTTACTTCCCTTGCGTTGCCCGCCAATGCGCAAACGGATCCCGCGATTCGTGCCGCGGCGCGCGCGGCGATCTATCGCGAAAATCCATTTTTGATTGCTGCAGTAAGCCGCGTCGGTGGCTTTGGCAATGTGGCCTCGGCCAGTATCGCCAACCGCATGTACAGCCGCGAGTTCGCTCCGGCGCTTGCGGAAGCCGCGAGCAAACTTGGCATCGAGCCACAGGGTCCGGGCACCTGGCTGCTGCGATTTCCTTGGGTGAATGTCGCCGTGTTCGAGACGCGTGCGGGACTCGTACTCGTCGATGCAGGCTATGCCCCGGCGGGCCCTGCACTGCGCGATGCACTGCGCTCGATCAGTCGCCAGCGCGTGCATACGGTGATTTACACCCATCACCATATCGATCACATGCTCGGGACTTGGGCCTTGCTCGAGGCGGGTGAAAAACCCGAAATCATTGCCACCGCCGAACTCGTCGATGAAGTCAATCGAGACATTACGAGCCGCGAGCTGACATCGCGCCTCAATAATCAGTTGCTCAGCGACTTCCCGCACTCGCCGGCTGATCTACCCATGCCCACCCGCACTTTTCGTGGTCGTCTCGAACTCAAAATCGGCGACGATCGTTTCGTGCTTACCCATGCACCGGGTGAAACCGCCGATCAACTATGGGTATCGGTGCCCACGCGGCGCATCGTCGTTGCCGCCGATTATTTCCAACCTTTTCTACCCAACGCCGGCAACGGAAAACGTCGGCAGCGTTATGTGACGAGCTGGGCTCAAGCGCTACGTGACATGGTGGCTCTCGAGCCCCTGCGCGCACTGCCGATGCACGGCCCTGCACTCGGCAGCACCGAAGAAATCAGCCGTCGCTTCGGCGCGCAGGCCCGCGCACTCGAGTCGATCGCGGCGCAGACGCTCAAAGCCCTGAACGATGGCATACGCAAATACGACGTGGCCAGCGGCATTGCCCTGCCCGCCGATCTTGCGGCTAGCCGGGAAGCCGCAGAGCTCTACGTCACGCCGCGAGACATCGCCCGTACCGTCGCTCAGGAATACACCGGCTGGTGGAATGAGCTGCCGTCAGAGTGGTCACCCGCGACGCGCGCGGCTCAGGCCCGTGAAATCATTTCTTTGGCGGGCGGCATCGATCGTGTCATCGCACGCATCGAGACCCTGCGCGCGACTGACCCCGTGCTCGCCTGTCACCTTACCGACTGGGCATGGCTCGCAGCGCCCGACGATGCGCGGGTCTTGGCTACCGCAAGCGCCACGTGGCTGGAACGATTACGCCGTCTGCCCACCCCGACGCAAGAAGCCGTCGAATACGTTGAACACCTGGTCACGCTGCGGGTGCAGGCTGAGCAGCTAGCCAGGGTTATGCCGCGCTGAAGCGCGGACGCCGCTCCCGCCAAGGCAGTTCGCGCTCCAGCGCCGCCGCGAGGCCGAGCAAGGTTGACTCTTCGGCATAGCGCGCGAGAAACATCACGCCGAGCGGCAGTCCTGCGCTCGACTCTGCCAAGGGCAGCGACATCGCGGGCTGCCCGGTGACATTGGCGAGCGAGGCATACGGCGAAAACAGCGATACCTCGGTGGCGTATCGCTGAAAATCTTTGGGCGATAAACTGAGCACGCCAAGTGGCACTGGTGGCTTGCCGAGCGTGGGCGAGAGCAGCAGATCCCAGTCGGCAAAGAAAGCCGCTGACTGGCGTGCCGTCTGATCAAAAGTTTCGCAAGCAGCGGCATAGGCCAGGGCATCGATCTGCCGCCCCGACTCGGCAATGAACCAGGTCACGGACTCGACATCCTGCGGCGTACAAGCACGGCCGAGCTGCTTTTCTCGATCGTTGAGCGTCGCCCGCGTATTGACCGCAACCACCGTTCCGAAAGCCGCGTTGTAGGCCTTGAAATCGATCGCTGGTGTCGCCTCCTCGACCTTGTGAGCGAGTTTGCGGCAAGCCTCGACCGCAACGTCCACGGCGCGCTCGCATTGCGGATCCACCGGAGTGCCCGCGAGCGGCGCAGGCAGGCGCGCGATGCGCAGCGGCCGCTGACGCTGTCGGGTCGCCGCAAGAAACTCACCGCCGCGCGGTGCGGCCATGAACGCCGCGCCCGCCTCGGGTCCCGCGACCGCATCGAGTAGTCGCGCTGCATCGCGCACACTGCGCGTGACGGCGAAATGCGTGCTTAGCCCTGCCCAACCCTGATAGCGACGGATCGTAAAAGGCACACGCCCCCGCGAAGGTTTGAGACCAAACAGCCCGCAAGCGGCCGCGGGAATACGGATCGAGCCACCGCCATCACTCGCATGCGCCATCGGCACGAGCCCTGCAGCCACTGCGGCGGCAGACCCGCCCGACGAGCCGCCCGCGGTCAAGCCGAGATTCCAGGGATTGCGTACGAGTCCGTTGGCGGCCGATTCGGTAGTCGTCGTCAAACCGAGTTCGGGACTGGCCGCCTTGCCGACGATCACGAGACCTGCAGCCCGAAAGCGCCGCACCAGTTCGCCATCGTGATCGACCTTCATGCCGGCAAAGAATCGACTGCCGTTGGTGAGGCTGGTACCCGCCATCGCAACGGCGAGATCTTTGAGCAGGAAAGGCACACCGGCAAACGGCGACTCCGGATCGAGCTTCGCCAAAGATTCCCTTGCCAGCTCATCATGCCGCAGCGTCACGGCATTGATGATGGGATTGAGCTTGTCCATGCGCTTGATCGAGCGCTCAAGCAACTCCGCCGGACTAAGCTTGCCCCGCCGTACAAGCTCGGCAAGGCCTGTGGCGTCTTCGCGATCCAGCTCATCCCAAAGATTTTCGGTGGCGGCAGGACTTTCGCCTGCGGCACCGGCGAGTCCCGCAACACCCACTGCCACACCCCCCACGAATTCGCGCCGCGTCACACCATGGCGCACTGAGGTCTCCCCAGGACTCATCGGCTCGGAACTCATCGGACTTTGATCTTGGGTGCGGCACTGTCCCGGCGCATGCGCTGGATGAATTCATCGAAGGGCGCGGGCTCGACGACATCGGCATCGGGGGGACCGCCACTATCCCAAAACTCTTGCCAACTCGGGAACAACGAGTGGTAACCGCCCTCGTAGGGCGCAACACCTGGCCAGCGCATTTTGTTTTCGCCCAGTGGCGGCTTGTTCAGATCGGTTGCATACCAATAGAGCGGCAACCGGCGCCGAAAAAACCAGCGCCCACCTCGGCGCTCGTAGTCATCGACGTACATCATCTGCATGATGACCCAGTCGGTCGGCGTCTCGTGCTCGTTCTTGGAATAGACGACGCCGCGGGCGTGATCCGCGTCCGCGAATTCAATGATGTGGTTGCCGATATGGTGCGAGGTGCCGGTGAACTGCACACGCAGGGTTTCATCCAACCAATCGCGCAGGGCGCGACGCCCACTACGCTCGCGCCCCACCCTGACATCGTCGACGAACAAACCGGCGAGCGCGTCCATGTCGCGCATGTCGAGCGCCAGACTGTAGCGCGCCGGCAACTGGTGTATTTGCTCCAGCGACTCCAGACGGTCGAGCCGGGCCTCGATCGAAGCAGCGTCTGACATCGGCTGAACCCCCCGCAAAACCGTTGATTTCGTAAATATAGTCCACCATTTCTACGAATTGGTAATAAAATACGCAAAAAATATGTTGTGTTTCGCAACGGGGATGAGCAACGGAACATGGCGAAGAGGATCAACGCCGCGCTGATCGGCTCGGGGAATATCAGTACCGATCTCATGATGAAGGCGCTGCGCTGCGCAGAGATCAACCCGGTGTGGATGGTGGGTATCGACCCCGCCTCCGACGGTCTCGCCCGGGCTCGTGCCCACGGGCTCAAAACCACAACGGAAGGTGTCGACGGCTTGCTGCCGCATCTTGCGGCCGATGATATTCGTATCGCCTTCGATGCCACGTCAGCCTATGTGCATCACGAAAACGCTCGCAAAATGCGCGAAGCCGGCGTGGTGATGATTGACCTCACGCCTGCGGCCATTGGCCCGTTCTGCGTGCCGCCCGTGAATCTGGCCGAGCACGCGGGCCGTCGCGAAATGAACGTGAACATGGTTACCTGCGGTGGCCAGGCGACGATCCCGATGGTGGCGGCCGTGAGCCGCGAGCAGGATGTCGACTACGCCGAAATCGTGGCGACGGTGGCCTCGCGCTCGGCAGGACCCGGAACACGCAAGAACATCGACGAGTTCACCCGCACCACCGCACACGGCATCGAGAGCGTGGGCGGCGCAAAACGCGGCAAGGCCATCATCATTCTGAATCCCGCCGAACCACCACTCATCATGCGCGACACGGTGCACTGCCTGACGGCGACCACGCCGAATCAACAGGCGATTACCGAGTCGGTCAAGAAAATGATCGCCGAAGTACAGCGCTATGTACCGGGCTACACACTCAAAAACGGGCCCGTGTTCGACGGCAATCGCGTGTCGATCTACCTTGAGGTCGAAGGTCTCGGCGATTACCTGCCGAAGTACGCCGGCAATCTCGACATCATGACCGCTGCCGCCCTGCGCACGGCCGAGATGCTATCGCCGGAGATTGCCGCCGGCGCCTATCGGCAGACGAACCCGCAATCAGGAGCCCGATCATGAACGCCCGCAAGATCATCCTGCACGACATGTGCCTGCGCGATGGCATGCACCCTAAGCGTCATCAAATCACGCTCGAACAAATGCAAGCGATCGCTCGCGGTCTTGATGAAGCGGGCGTACCGCTCATCGAGGTCACGCACGGCGATGGCCTGGGCGGCGCCTCGGTCAACTACGGTTTCCCCTTGCACACCGACGAGGAGTATCTGCGTGCCGTCATCGGCACAGTCAGGCGGGCAAAGATTTCTGCGCTGCTGTTGCCGGGGATCGGTACGGTCGAGCATCTACGTCTCGCCAAAGATCTGGGCGTCGCCACCATTCGTGTAGCCACCCACTGCACCGAAGCCGACGTCTCCGAGCAGCATATTTCTCTGGCGCACAAGCTCGGGCTCGATACCGTAGGTTTTTTGATGATGGCGCACATGCTCGAGCCCGCGAAGCTCGTCGAGCAGGCGCTGCTCATGGAAGGCTACGGCGCCAACTGCATCTATTGCACCGACTCGGCCGGATACATGCTGACGGATGACGTGAAGGCGCGCATCAGCTTGCTGCGCGAGCGACTGCAGCCGGGTACCGAGATCGGATTCCATGGGCATCACAACCTTGCCATGGGCATCGCCAATTCATTGGCTGCGGTCGAGTGCGGCGCTGTGCGCATCGACGGCTCGGCAGCAGGCTTGGGCGCGGGTGCCGGCAACACGCCGCTCGAGGTCTTTAATGCGGTGTGCCATCGCATGGGAATCGAGACGGGCGTCGATGTCATGCGCCTCGCCGATGTTGCCGAAGAACTGGTAACCCCCATCATGGACGAACCCATCCGCATCGATCGCGACTCGCTCGTTCTCGGCTACGCGGGGGTTTATTCCTCGTTCCTGTTGTTCGCCAAGCGCGCGGCGGCCAAATACGGCGTGGGCTCGGCGGACATTCTGATCGAGATGGGACGCATGAAAACCGTGGGCGGCCAGGAAGATATGATCGAGGACGTCGCCATCAACATGGCGCGTAACAAGCCGTAGCACGCACGCCGAACACACTCAGCCAAAGGTAGATCGCCATGGGCAGACTCGTGGACAAAGTAACCCTCGTCACCGGAGCTGCTCGCGGAATGGGCGCAGCCATTGCCCGGCGGTTCATCGAGGAAGGCGCTTGGGTCACCCTCACCGATGTGCTGCCCGAGGTCGCAACGACGGCTGCTGCGCTTGGCGAACGCGCAGACTCAAAGATTTATGATGTCGCCGATGAGGCCGGTTGGGCCACCCTGACCGAAGCGCTGATCGCCCGTCACGGACGCATCGATGTCCTCGTCAACAACGCGGGAATTTTACTGTTCAAGGACTTGCTGTCGACCTCGGCCGCGGATCTGCGACGGATACTCGATGTCAACGTGGTGGGCACCTTCAACGGTATGCGCGCGGTCGCGCCGCACTTGATCCGCCAGCGCGCAGGATCGATCATCAATAATTCCTCAGCCGATGGCCTGCATGGCGCCAACGCCTTGAGCGCCTACGTGAGCTCGAAGTTCGCAGTGCGCGGCATGACCAAGGTCGCCGCGCTTGAGCTGGGTCCGTACGGCGTACGTGTCAATTCCGTGCATCCGGGTGGCATCAACACGCCGATGGCAAATCCGCAGGGTCTGCCGACGGCGCAACTCGATTTCGCCTTCAAACAATTTGCCGCACAGCGCGCCGGCCGACCCGAGGAGGCCGCCGAGTGCTTCGTATTCCTCGCTTCCGATGAGTCTTCCTATTGCATGGGTAGCGAACTCGCGGTCGATGGCGGACTCACCGCAGGTCACTATTACTTTGGCCTGCCGGGCTCGCCGCCCGGCGTCAGTGCGCCGCACTATACGCCACCTGCACAGCCCACTAGCAAATGAAGGGCAAGTCGGTGACTCGCCGATTTTATTTGTTGATTGTTGCTGCGCTGTCGATCCTCATTGCGAGCGCAACAGGTTCAGCGAGTGCGCAGGTGCTGCCCACCGACTATCCGAAGATGAAGATGTCCCTGCAGTCATCGCCGCGCGGGGCACCGAACGTAGTAGTCGTACTGCTCGATGATGTCGGCTTTGCAGCGGCCAGCACCTTTGGCGGCCCCATCGACACCCCCTCGTTACAGCAACTCGCCAACGATGGTCTGCGCTATAACCGCTTCCACACCACCGCCATTTGTTCGCCGACGCGTGCGGCACTGCTCACGGGCCGTAATCCGCATGCCGTGGGCGTCGGCGCCGTGCTCAACACGCCCTCGGCCTATCCGGGTTACAACGGCCTGCTGCCGAAAAGCGCGGCAACCATTGCCGAGATCTTGCGGCAAAACGGCTACGGCACGGCCGCTTTCGGCAAGTGGCATCTCGCTCCCGAGTGGGAGAGTTCGCCCGCCGGCCCCTATGACCATTGGCCCGTGCGGCAAGGTTTCGATCATTTCTATGGCTTCCTGCCCGCAGAGGTCGATCAGTTCGCACCGACCTTGGTACAAGATCAAACCTTCATCACGCGACCACGACGCGCCGGCTATCACCTGAGCAAAGATTTGGCCGATCAAGCGATCGCCTGGATGCAGCGCCACCGATCGGCGACGCCCGATCGACCTTTCTTTGCCTATTTCGCGCCCGGTGCAGCGCACGCACCGCTGCAGGTGCCGAAAGCGTGGATCGAACGCTACAAAGGAAGATTTGCGCAAGGCTGGGATCGTCTGCGCGAGGAATCTTTTGCCCGTCAGAAATCTTTGGGCGTGATCCCGGCCGATGCCGTGCTCACCCCGAGGCCCGAGGCCTTGCCCGCCTGGGATTCTCTCAATCGCGATCAGCGCAAGCTTGCCGAGCGCTACATGGAAACCTACGCCGGTTTCCTCGCGCACACGGACGCGCAAGTCGGCCGTCTGCGCAGCGCCATCGAGCAGATAGGTGAACTCGACAACACCCTCTTCATCTATATCGTCGGTGACAATGGCAGCAGTGGCGAGGCCGGCCCCATGGGCTCGATCCGCTACATGTCATCGATACAGGGCGTCCCTGAAACTACCGCAGACATGATGGCCCACTTCGATGACATCGGCGGACCCAAAGTTCACGCGCACTACAACGCGGGCTGGGCCTGGGCACTCAATACACCGTTTCCGTGGATGAAACAGATAGCCTCGCATCTTGGGGGCATCCGCAATCCGCTCATAATCAGCTGGCCGAAACGCATCAAAGATCGAGGTGGGCTGCGCGACCAGTTCGCATTCGTGGCCGATCTTGCACCGACCATTCTTGCGGCAGCGGGCGTCGAAGCGCCCGCGACGGTCAATGGCATTGCCCAGCAACCGATCGATGGGCTGAGCCTGCTCTCGACGTTCGATGATGCCAAAGCGCCCTCGCCGCGCCGCACGCAGTACTTCAATGTTTATGGCAATCGAGCGATCTACCACGACGGCTGGCTGGCCTCTGCCTTTCGCGGCCGTGCACCCTGGGATGTACGCAAGCCCATCACCCGCTCGGTGCTCGAAGATCGCTGGGAGCTGTACGACCTCAGCGATGATTTCTCGCAGTCGCGCGACTTGGCCGAAGAACAACCTGCCAAGCTCGCCGAACTGCAGGCGCTCTTCTGGCATGAGGCTGGACGGAATCAGGTGTTGCCGCTGATCGACAATGCACAAACGGCAGGACTTCCCGTGCTGCTCGGTGGTCGCAAGCAAGTCACGCTCTACGCCGGCAGCCGCGGCATTCCCGAGATGCAAAGCCCGTCGGTCATCGTGCGCTCGCATACTTTGACCGCCCGCATCGACTTGCCGCGCAAAACCCGCGGCGGTGCCGTAGTCGCCTATGGGGGCGTCGCCGGCGGTTGGGCACTGCATGTCGATGCCAACCGACGCCCGGTCTACTCCTACAACTTCGTCGACGCGCAAACCTTCCGTCTGGTGGGCGACAAGCCGCTGCCCGTCGGCGCCTCAAAGATTACGGTTGATCTCGACTATGACAAACCCATGTCCGGCGGGCCCGCGATCGCGATCATGAAAGTCGACGGCCGCGAGGCGGGCCGGATACGCATCGAGCGCACCGTGCCGTTCTTGTTCTCGATCCACGAGACGCTCGATGTCGGTATCGATCTCGGCGGCCCGGTCACGGACGACTACACGGCAGAAACTGAGTTCGACGGGCACGTTCGCGACGTCGTCATCGAGCTACGCTAGTCGCAAAAGGGCTAGTCGCAACAGCACTAGCCGTAAAAGCGCTTGCCGTCGCGCGCCATCTCGCGCAACAAGCGCGGCGCTTTGAAGCGCTCGCCATGACGCTTGGCGAGCTCATTGCACTCGCGCAAGACGCGGGCCGCGCCCAGGTGATCAATGTACGAGAACGGGCCGCCGGTGTACGCCGGAAACCCGACGCCGAATACCGCACCCACATCGCCGTCTGCGGCGTATTCCAGTACGCCCTCTTGCATGCACTTGATCGCCTCGATCAATTGGATGTACAGCATCCGGCGGCGAACTTCGGTCACCGCTGGCTGCGGCTCACGCGCAGGCCAAATGTCCGACAAGCCTGACCACAAGCGCTTTTTGCCGCCCTGAGGGTAATCGTAAAAGCCACCGCCGCTTTTACGACCGTGACGCCCAAGACCCGCGGAGAGTTTTTCGACGATGGGATAAGAAGTGCCCGGCTGCCACGCATCGCCAAGATCAGCCTTGGTTTGCCGGGTCACGCTGACTGCAAGATCGAGCCCGACTTCATCTTGCACGGCCAATGGGCCGACCGGCATGCCGAGTATGCGCGCCGTGTTCTCGATCAAAGCGGGCGCCACGCCCTCGCCCACCATGGCGATGCCTTCGTTTACATAGCTGCCGAAAAAACGACTGGTGAAGAAGCCGCGCGAATCATTGACGACGATCGGGGTTTTGCGCAGTCGCTGTACGAAATCGAGTACGCGGGCGAGCGTCGCGTCGTCAGTTTTTTTGCCGCGGATGATCTCGACCAAGGGCATGCGATCGACCGGCGAGAAAAAATGCAGGCCAATGAAATTTTTGGCGCGCTTGGAATAGCCCGCAAGGCCGGTGATCGGCAACGTCGAGGTGTTGGACGCCAGCACGGCATTGGGGCCCACAATTTCATCGACTGCAGCGATGACCTTGGACTTGATGCCGCGATCTTCGAATACCGCCTCGACCACGAGCTGCGCGCCACGTAGCGCCGCGTAGTCGTTGCTCGACGTGATACGCGCGAGGGTGCTCTCGGCTTTGTCTGCCGCCAGTCGCCCCTTGGTGACCGAATCATTGAGACGCTTGGCGATTGCCGCCTTGCCCCGCTCAGCGGTAGCCAGATCGACGTCCATCAGCACGACCTCGATACCGGCGCGTGCGGCAACTTGTGCGATGCCTGCACCCATGAGTCCAGAGCCGATCACTCCAATCTTGGTGAACTGGGTCACCGGAATATCGGCCGGTCGCCGATACAGCTTTTCACACTTCGATTTGTTGATGAAGAGCGTACGCACCATGTTGCGCGTGGTGCCATCGATCAGTAGCCGCGTCATGTACTTGCACTCGAGCCGCAGTGCGAGATCCATCGGCAGCAAGGGTCCCTCGTAAAGACAGGAGAGAATCGCCCGCGGCGCGGGCAGGTTATCCGCCGTCTTCTCGTGGACCAAAGCGTTCGAAACCACCAGCAGCCCGGCGACGCGCGGATCCATGGGGCCCGCACCCCTCGGCATGCGGAAATCTTCTTTGTCCCAAGGCTTTACGCAATCGGGACCTGAACGGACCCATTGCTTGGCGCGCTCGACAATCTCGCCCCGAGGCACCACGGCATCGACGATGCGCGCGGTCAGCGCCGCCTGCGGATCGAGTGACTTGCCCTCCAGCAAACACGGCATCGCCGCCTGAATGCCGAGCATGCGCACAAGCCGCTGCGTACCGCCGCCGGCGGGCAGTAAACCGATTTGCACTTCGGGCAAGCCGAGCTGCAAACCCGGAATCTCGGCGACAAATCTTTGATGACAGGCGAGCGCAATTTCGAGGCCGCCGCCCATCGCCGTGCCGTTGATCGCACAGGCAACGGGCTTTCCGCAGGTCTCGAGTTTGCGCAGCAAGCGCGATAGCGAGAACACTTTCTCGAACATCTCGGCGGGCGGCAGCTTGCGCATCACCTCGTCGTTACGCTCGAGATCATTAAGGTCGGCGCCTGCCAAAAATAGCGCCTTGGCCGAGGTAATGACCGCACCCCGCGTGCCCTCTTCGGACTGCAGGCGCGTGATGCAGGCCTCGAGATCATCGAGAAACGCCTGATCAATCGTATTGGTGGACTTGCGCGGATTGTCGAGCATCCAAAGGGCCACATCACCTTCGAGCTCGTAGCGAATAACCTGGTTCATACCGAATCTCCTTTGACGCGTCCGAGCTCAAACGCGCTCAATGATGGTGGCCGTACCCATACCCGCACCAACACAGAGCGTGGCGAGGCCGGTGCCGAGATTGCGTCGTTCCATCTCATCGAGTAGCGTGCCGAGAATCATCGCGCCGGTGGCGCCGAGCGGATGACCCATGGCGATTGCGCCACCATTGACGTTGATCTTGTCGTGCGGGATCGACAGCGCTTCCATGTAGCGCAACACCACCGCTGCAAAGGCTTCGTTGAGCTCGATCAGATCGATATCTGCCGTGCTCATGCGCGCAAGCTTGAGCGCACGCTGCGTGGCGGGCGTCGGCCCCGTGAGCATGATGGTCGGCTCCGAACCGATTGACGCGAATGCGCGAATCCGCGCCCGCGGCTTGAGCCCGGCCTTGCGACCGAATGCGGCATTGCCGACCAACACCGCCGCCGCGCCGTCGACGATGCCGCTTGAGTTGCCGGCGTGATGCCGATGCTCGATCCGCTCGACCTGCGGGTAGCGCAACAACGCGACCCCGTCCGAGCCGTATTTCTCGCCCATCTCGGCGAACGAGGGCTTGAGCGACGCCAAAGACTCCAGCGTGACGTTACCGCGCACGGTTTCATCGTGATCAAGCAGCGTGACTCCCAAGATATCTTTGACCGGCGCGATCGAGCGGGCGAAGCGACCTTCTGACCAGGCCTTGGCGGCGCGTTGCTGGCTGGCGACCGCATAGCCGTCGAGGTCATTGCGTGAATACCCGTGCAGGGTTGCGATCAGATCGGCGCTCACCCCTTGGGGCACGAAATAAGTGCGGAACGCCACGTCCGGGTCGGTCGCCCAAGCGCCGCCGCCGGTGCCCATCGGCACACGCGACATGCTCTCGACGCCGCCACCGATCGCCGCCATCCCCTGGCCGGCCATGACTTTGGCCGCCGCGATGTTCACGGCCTCGAGCCCAGAGGAACAGTACCGGTTGATCTGGAAACCAGGAACCGACTCATCGTACCCGGCCATCATTACGGCGATGCGCGCGATGTTCGAGCCTTGCTCACCCACGGGCGCGACGCAACCCATCACCACATCTTCGACCAACTGAGTATCGAGCGAAGAACGATCGCGCAAGGCGGCGAGCGTTTGGCTTGCGAGGCTGACGGCCGTTACTTCATGCAGCTTACCGTCGCTTTTGCCTTTGCCGCGCGGCGTGCGCACGTGATCATAGATGAATGCGTCCATGGTTCAGCTCACCTCACACATAACCCAATTGCTTGGCTGCCAGATCGAACATGATTTCTTCGGAGCCGCCCGCGATCACGTTCGCCATGACCTCGCGGTAGATGCGCTCGATCTTGCAACCGCGCATGTACGACGCACCGCCCAAAATTTGCGCCGACTCGCGCGCGCAGTGCTCAAGCGTGCGCGTCCCCTGAATCTTGAGCAGCGCGATCTCGCCGGCGTCATCGCGTCCGCGCATCACGGCGTCACAGGCGCGATCGATCCAGGCTTGAGTCGCAAAAATTTGTCGTGACATCTCGGAGAACTTGTGGCGGATCGTCTGATTTTGATTGAGCTTGGCACCGAAGGTCTCGCGCTCGCGCGCCCAAGCCAGCGCCTCTTCGAGACAGACCATGGCATAGGCATTCGAGGAACTTGCGATGCCAACCCGCTCGCCATTGAAGTTGGCCATCAGGCCGCGGAATGCGCCACCTTCTTCGCCAATCAGGTTTTCGACCGGCACTTCGACATTGTCAAAATAAAGGGTCGCCGTGTCGGAGCAGTGCCAGCCCATTTTCTCGAGTGGTGTCTGTGTAAAGCCCTTCATGCCCTTCTCGAGCAGCAGCAGACTGATGCCGCGCGCTCCGGGGCCGCCGGTGCGCACGGCGACGACGTAATAGTCGGCCCGTATTCCCGAGGTGATATAAATCTTTGAACCATTGACGATATAGCGATCGCCCTTGAGCTCGGCGCGCGTACGCAGTGCTGCAACATCAGAGCCGCCGGAGGGCTCGGTCACACTGAGCGCAATGATCTTCTCGCCGGCGAGCACGCTAGGCACTACCCGAGCTTTGATCGCAGGCGAGCCTGCCGCGATCACAGGCGGCAGAGCAACGCCATGAATCATCAGGCTGGCAAGCAGGCCACCCGCGCCGACTTCGGCCAGTTCGACGCCAGTGACGAGCCCATGAAAGCGATCGATCTCCTCGGTCGTACCGCCGTACTCCTCGGGAAAGCCCAGCCCAAGGATGCCCACCTCAGCCGCTTTGCGATGTAATTCGCGCGGCAACATGCCGGCACGTTCCCAGGCATCGATGTGCGGCGAGATCTCGCGCTCGACGAAGCGACGGACGGTGTCGCTCCATTCGTGATGACTGTCGTTATAATACGGGCTGCGCATGCGCCACTGATCGAATATCTTCGGCATGCCGATCCTCCCCTAATTCGGTAATCGAACCGCGCCACTCGCGGCGAGTTCGGCAATCTGCTGTTCAGCGAATCCCAGTTCCTGCAAGACCTGCACGCCCTCGGCCCCAGGCATCGAAGCCGGTGCTGCAGCGCGCGCCGGCGTATTCGAAAAACGCGGCGCCGCGGCGGGATGCACCAGCCCCTCTTGCTCGATGAAGGCCTCGCGCGCGAGGTTATGCGGATGGCGCCGTGCTTCGTTAAAATCGAGTACGGGAGCAAAACAGACGTCACTGCCCTCGAGCAGCGCACACCACTCTTCGCGGGTGCGCCTGCGCACCGCAGCAGCAACTTGCTCGCGCAGCTTGGGCCACTGCTTGCCATCCATCTGCGTGGCGGCGAGCTGCGGGTCAAGCTCCAACGCTTGCAACATCGCAGCGTAAAAAGACGGCTCGATGCTCGCCAAAGTAATCCACTTGCCGTCGGCACACTCGAAAACACCATAGAAATGCGCGCCGCCATCAAGCAGATTTTCGCCGCGCCCACCCGGCCACCAACCGCCAGAGCGCATGCCCCAGATCAAAGAAGCCAAGGACGAGGCGCCATCCACTATTGCCGCATCGACCACCTGCCCGCGACCGCTGTTGCGCGCCTCGATGACGGCCGCCAGCACACCGAAGGCTAGCAGCATGCCGCCGCCTGCGAAATCACCCAAAACATTGAGTGGCACCACCGGCCCACTCGTGCGTGTGCCGATCGCATCGAGCACGCCGGCGAGCGCGATGTAATTGATGTCGTGTCCGGGGGCTTGCGCGAGCGGCCCGTGCTGACCCCAACCCGTCACGCGACCAAAGACGAATCGCGGATTGAGGGCTTGGCAATCCACAGGTCCGAGGCCCAAGCGTTCCATGACCCCAGGCCTGAACCCCTCGATGAGCGCATCGCTCTGCGCTACGAGTCGACGCACGACATCGAGCGCAGCGGGGTTTTTTAGATTGAGCGCGATGCTGCGCCGCCCGCGACCGAGCACCCGGTGCCCAGGGTCCATGCGACCAGCGTCGTAACGATCGATACGGATGACCTTGGCGCCGAGATCGGCGAGCAACATGCCCGCGTAGGGTGCGGGACCGATTCCCGCAAACTCGATGACCGGGAGCGTGGAAAGCGGGCCAGATGAGCCGTCAGTCGCGGTCAAGTCCGCCCCCTGTCCCAAATCTGATGGATTAAAGGGGTGATACTATCGCGATTCGCAAAAAAGGTCTTTTTTTACGCAATTAGCGGGTGTCGACCGATGGCTTGAGCCAGGGGTCCGGAGAATCAACCGCCTGCATTAAGCCCACATCAAGGTGCCAACGGCGATTGACCCGATAGCGACACTGCCACAC
>VGUP01000019.1 GCA_016874175.1 Gammaproteobacteria bacterium
CTCCACGGTACACGACCACAGCTGCCGATCATCGTGATGACGGCCCATGCCGATCTCGACAATGCGGTATCGGCCTACGAAAGCGGGGCCTTCGAATATCTACCCAAGCCTTTCGACATCGACCAGGTGATCGAACTCGTCAAGCGGGCCGCGCAGAGCGTGCAGCGCAACGCGGCCGACCGTAGCGCCGATGGTCGCGTGCCGGAACTGCTCGGCAAAGCGCCGGCGATGCAGCAGGTGTTTCGCGCCATCGGCAGGTTGTCGCGCTCGGCGGTGACGGTGTTAATCACCGGCGAGTCCGGTACCGGTAAAGAATTGGTTGCTAGAGCGCTGCATGGCCACAGTCCGCGTGCAGCAAAACCGTTCATTGCGCTCAACACCTCGGCAATACCTTCCGAGCTGCTCGAGTCCGAGTTGTTCGGTCACGAAAAGGGCGCATTCACCGGCGCCGACGCTTTGCGGCGCGGCCGCTTCGAACAAGCGGACGGCGGCACGCTTTTTCTCGACGAGATTGGTGACATGTCGACGCCCTTGCAGACCCGACTGCTGCGCGTGCTCGCCGAGGGCGAGTTTTACCGGGTCGGTGGACAGACGCCGATCCGCGTCGATGTACGGGTGATCGCCGCCACGCATCAAAATCTCGAGGACCGTGTTGCTCGTGGCTTGTTCCGCGAAGATCTCTTTCACCGGCTCAATGTCATTCGCATGGAGCTGCCGCCGCTGCGCGCCCGCCGCGAAGATGTCGGTGATCTGCTCGATCACTATCTGCGCATCGCTGCGACCGAACTCGGCGTCGAACCGAAAACACTCGCCGCCGACGCACGCGCTGCACTCGAAGCCTATGGGTGGCCGGGCAATGTGCGTGAGCTCGTCAATCTTTGTCGGCGACTGAGCGTGCTGGCCGCCGGTAGCGACGTGCACGTCGATGATCTACCCGCAGAAATCGCCGGCGCGACCTTGGCGCGGGCGGGCGGTGATGGTTGGACTGCGCTACTGGCGCGCTGGGCCGAATCCGAGTCGCAGCGCGGCGGCGCGCCACCGCTACTCGATGTCGCGCTGCCGGAATTCGAACGTGCCCTCATTCGTGTGGCCTTGGCTCACACCGGCGGTCATCGTCAGGATGCTGCAAAGCTGCTCGGCTGGGGGCGCAATACGTTGACCCGCAAGCTGAAGGAACTGGGTATGGAGGATGGTGACGTCGACGACGCGCCGAGTGACGCGGCGGCTTGAGGGTTCGAGGATCGGCGCGTGCCGGATTATTTTCGAGTCAGGAAGATCGTCGCCAGCGGTGGGACGCGCAGCATGATCGAGAAACTTTTGCCGTGAGTCGCTTTTTTCTCGGCGCGCGCGAGCCCTAACGGCGTTCCTATGTTGTTGCCGCCGTAATATTGCGAATCCGTGTTGAGACGCTCTTCGTAGATTCCCTCCTCAGGAACTCCGATGCGATATCCCTCGCGGGCGACTGGTGTGAAGTTGCAGATCACGATCATGGTCGACTCTTTACGCGAGCCTTGCCGCGAAAAAGCGATGAGGGAGTGTTTGTGGTTGTCGACGTCAAGCCATTCGAAACCCGCTCGGTCGTGATCGAGTTGGTGCAATGCGGGTGAATTACGCAACAGTTTGTTGAGATCGCGAGTCAAACGCTGAATGCCAAGGTGCGACTCGTCGCCGAGCAGGCCCCAGTCGAGCTCGGTGGCATAGTTCCATTCATTCTCTTGTCCGAATTCGCTGCCCATGAACAGCAGCTTCTTGCCCGGGTGGGCAAACATGAAACCAAGATAGGCGCGCAGATTGGCGAAGCGCTGTTTACGGGTTCTCGGCATCCGGCCAAGCAACGAACCTTTGCCGTGTACGACTTCATCGTGCGAGATCGGCAGAATGAAGTTCTCACTGTGGGCGTAAGAGATATTGAACGTCAGTTCACGGTGATGATGTCGGCGATGCAGCGGATCACGGCTGATATATCGCAAGGTATCGTTCATCCATCCCATGTTCCACTTGTAGTGAAAACCCAGCCCCCCGAGGTAGGTCGGGTGCGACACTTGCGGAAAGGCCGTCGACTCTTCGGCGATGACGATCGTACCGGGACGGTGCTTGCCGACCATTTCATTGAGTAGCCGCAGGAACGCAATGGCTTCCAGATTTTCTTTGCCACCGAGCTTGTTGGGCAGCCACTCGTTGTGCCGCCGACTGTAATCTCGGTACAGCATCGAGGCGACGGCATCGACGCGAAGACCATCGACATTGAAAGACTCGAGCCAATGCAGAGCACTGCCCAACAAAAAATTGATGACCTGAGGCCGTTTGAAGTCGTAGATCAGCGTATTCCAGTCAGGATGCTTGCCCTCGCGAGGATCGGCATATTCGTAGAGTGCGTCGCCATCGAAACGCGCCAGGCCATGCGCATCAGCGGGAAAATGTGCGGGAACCCAGTCGACGATCACGCCAATCCCCGCGGCATGACAGGCTTCGACAAAGCGACGAAAGTCCGCCGGACTCCCATGCCGCGACGTGACTGCATAAAGCCCCGTGGGTTGATAACCCCAGGACTCATCGAGCGGGTACTCGCTCAGCGGCAGCAGCTCGATATGCGTGAACCCCATGTCGACGACATGGGGAATGAGCGTCTCGATCAGCTCATCCCAATCAGCGAAGCGTCGACCTGGTTTTCGGGAATATCTCCAGGAGCCGGCGTGAACTTCATAGATGCTCATCGGCGCGTCGAAGTGGTTTCGCCGGCGAGCGTGCGGATCATTTTCGGTTCGTACTAAAGGCCGGCTGACGATACTGGCGTTCGACGGACGCAGCTCCACCCGGCGAGCGAACGGATCGCTCTTCTGCGTCGTTCGTCGGCTGCGTTGATCTTTGATCGCAAACTTGTACAGCGCACCGTCGTCAATGCCGGGAATAAACAACTCCCAAATACCGCTCGTGCCGCGAGAGCGCATCGGGTGGCGTCGGTCATCCCAAAAATTGAAATCACCGACGACACTCACGCCAGAGGCATTCGGCGCCCACACGGCGAAGCGAGTTCCTGAAACGCCGTTGCTATCGATTAGCTGTGCCCCGAATACTTCGAGAGGGCGTAGCAAGGTGCCTTCCGCGAAAAGCCAGAGATCGCATTCGGGGATGCTTGGCGGATGACGGTAAGGGTCATCGAAAGTCCAGGTACTGTCGTCTGCCCAGGTTGCGCGGAGCCGATAGTCGGTGAGTTCACCCGCGACAGCGATCTGGAACCCACCTTCCGCAGACAACTTTGAAAACGAGCCAGTCGACTTCTTGCCATCTGCTGCCAGTAGTTCCAGCGACCGCGCGCCAGGTTGAAAGACCCGGATGAGCGTACGACCGTCTTTGGCGACATGCGGGCCGCGTTCGCTGACGGCGAGAGCGATGTCGCGTTGTGGCGGCACGGCGCGCTTAGCGATGAGGCGAGATACGCCAGATTTTCTCGGCGTACTTCTGGATGGCGCGATCGGCGGAGAAAAACCCCATGCCGGCAACGTTCGCGATCGCCGCCGCTGTCCAGCGCTGCGGTTGTCGGAAGCGTTCATCGGCCTGTTGTTGCGCCGCACGGTAGCTTGCATAGTCGGCGATCAAAAAATAGCGATCACCACCGGCCAGCAACCCGTCAATGAGCTCGCGATACCGCGCGGGCTCGCCCGGCGAGAAACGGCCGGCTGTAATCGTCTCGAGTACGGTCGACAAACCGGGGACAGTGCCGATAAGCTCCTGCGGCCGATAACCGTTGGCGCGCATGTTCGCGATTTCGTCGCTACGCAAACCGAAAGTGATCATGTTCTCTGCACCCACTCGTTCGCGCATCTCGACGGTAGCGCCGTCCAAGGTGCCGATCGTTAGCGCGCCATTGAGCGCAAACTTCATGTTGCTGGTTTCCGAGGCCTCGGTACCGGCAGTTGATATTTGTTCCGATAAGTCGGCACCCGGAATGATCATCTCCGCCAACGAGACGCTGTAGGTGGGTAAAAACACGACGTTCAATCGTCCATTGACGAGCGGATCGCGATTGACGATTGCAGCAACATCATTGATCAGTCGAACGATTTGCTTGGCGGTGACATAGGACGATGCTGCCTTGCCGGCAAATATGACGGTACGGGGGACCCAGTCGGCGGTCGGGTTCTCCAGAATATCGTGATAGCGCGCGACGACTTGCAGAATATTGAGAAGTTGTCGCTTGTATTCGTGAAAGCGCTTTATTTGTACATCGAAGAGATTTTTCGGATCGGTGCGGATTCCTGTAGAGCGATGGATCAAGTCGCACAGGTGCCGCTTGTTCTGCATTTTGACGGCGTGGAATTCGCCGCCGAACATTTCATCGTTGACATGTTCTTGCAGCAGCGCGAGTCGATCGGGCTTGGTGCGCCAGAGCCGGCCGATTTTCCGATCCAACAGCTGCGCGAGCTCGGGGTTTGCTTGCTCGAGCCAGCGCCGGATCGACACGCCGCTAGTGACGTTGGTGAAGCGCTCTGGCCACAGCTCGGCGAAATCCCGAAAAATATTCTCGACCATGAGATTGCTGTGCAGCGCAGAAACGCCGTTGACGGCGTGGCTACCCACCACCGCCAGATGTGCCATACGAATCTTTCGCTCGCCGTCAGTCGCATGGGTGTCGATGAGGGCCATTCTGGCGAGGCGCTCGGCATCATGCGGATGGCGAACCGCCACCGCCGATAGAAGTTCTTCGTTCAATCGCTCGATGATATCGAGGTGTCGTGGCAAGACGCGTCCGCAGAGCTCGATGCTCCAGGTCTCGAGCGCCTCGGGCATCAGCGTGTGATTCGTATACGAGAAGATGGCGCGCGTGGTCTGCCAAGCGGAATCCCAGTCGAGCGAATGCAAGTCGACCAAAATCCGCATCAGTTCGGCGATTGCCAGCGCCGGGTGGGTATCGTTCAGGTGAATCGCCACGTGTTTGGCGAAATTGGTCAGCGAACCATGTTCTTCGAGATGTCTGTGGACGATATCGGTGATCGAAGCACAGACGAAGAAGTACTCCTGGCGTAATCTCAGCTCACGACCGGCCGGGGTGCTGTCGTTGGGGTAAAGAACCCACGAGAGAACTTCATCTTGGCCTTTGACCGCGGCGGCCGCACCGAAATCACCGCTATTGAACAGTGGCATCTTCAAAGCGGGGGTTGCGCGCGCTTCCCACAGACGCAGTATGCCCACACGCTGTGTCGCATGACCAGGAATGAAGACATCGTGCGCGCGTGCAGTGACGCCATGCTCGGCATGCCAGGTGGCCTTGCTATCTTCGTGGCGTTCAATTCGACCGCCGTAACCCACCACAACGTCCCGATCGGTTCGCGATAGTTCCCAAGGCGAACCATCTTTGAGCCAATCGTCCGGTATCTCTTGTTGTGAGCCGTTCTCGATACGTTGTCGGAATATGCCGAAGCGGTAGCGGATGCCGTAGCCGTACGCGGGGATATCCGCGGTTGCCATCGAATCGAGGAAACAAGCGGCGAGTCTGCCGAGCCCACCGTTGCCGAGTCCCGCATCGGATTCGACTTCTTGTAACTGCTCGAGATTGCGGCCGCGCGAGACGAGGCATTCCAGAATTTCTGCTTGGAGATCCAGGGCTGCTACGGCGTTGGTCAGCGACCGTCCGATCAAAAACTCCATGGACAAGTAATGAACCCGGCGCGCCCAGCTGTCGCGATCACGCAATTGACTACGCAGTGCTCTGGCCAACAACTCTTCGCGCAATAATCGCGCAAGCGCTGCCAGCCGTTGGGGGTCGGTGGCTTCGGCGGGGGAGACGTTGAATTCGCCGATCAGACGCTCGTCAATGATTTTGCAGAGCGGCGTCATGCGGAGACCCGCGCGCAGTCTATGGCATCAGCGTTCACTGGTTTGGCGGGCCGGATCCACATCGATTACATATCAGTATGCCCGCCGCGGTCACGGCGCAAGCTTGAACATGCCGGACCGGTGCGGGTAGCGGTGAGTCGGGAGTCGTCGGCGTTAAATTAGCATTACCCGTGCGAGTTCGCACGCCCGTGATCGAATTCCGGTGGGGAATTGTTTGATCAGGTCATTGCTGACCGGAACAGCGAGATCGATTTTGTTGACGTGAGCTCTGATATCGTTGCGTGGCAGAGTCCGCGAGAGCTGGTGAGAAAGCGGCGATTGCCGAATACCGAACTCGACGCTGGCTGAAGAGCCCGTTGCCAAGACGTCTTGTGCCGTCATGAAGCGCGCCGACGCGTCAGCCGTCGACTGCGCTTTCAAGTGAGCAGGAACAAATGCGCCACGCCCCAAGCCATCGACTGCTTCGATCAACGCGATCGCCAGTAGTTTTGCGTGCATGACGTCAGCAATGAGCGCGAGATTTTGTGTCGTCAAGTTCAGCCTATGACGATGGTCTGACAGGATGGGCTCGCCATCGTATTCCTTGAAAATCATCGGTGCGGTGAGTGACGACAGGAATCGCGTCATCTTCTGCAGTGTCTGGCGATAGCGCATCAGTTGCATCGAGCCGCTGCTGCGCAGTTCAATCGACGACTCGTACATCAGGTTCCAGGTGTCTTGGAAAAATGTCACCAGATCATATTCACCAAAACTGCGCACATCGCGGTTGGCGATACGAATCGCCCGGCGGATGTGCGAACGCATATCGGACTCGTTGATTCGGATTTGATGGCGACGACCGATGTCTCCCAAGGCGGTGATGTACGACGCCACCATCAAATGCGGCTCCTTGCGGAACGGCACCGTGGCCTCGATCCCGAGCGTTATAGCGGCCAAATGTTCGACATCAAGCAGGTCGCTCAGCGCTTTGCAGGCAATGAGAGCGCTCAAGAATTCGTTTTTTCCGGCGAACGGCGACAAGGTTTGCGTGTCGGAAAAACCGAAGCAACGTTTGACGACATCGAATACCGGGTCGCACATAGCATCGACTGAGTCGAGCAAGGTGAATTCGTCGCGTGCATTGCTGCTTACCAAACCGGCGAGATAATGCTTGCAACCGGGAGGCAAACCGCCATCGACATCCGCTTGCACGATGTCGTGGAACAGACCAATGACCGCCTCGAGCGGATCGTTCGATTCAGCCACCATCAAGGCATGTGCCAAGTCATGATAGTGGCGAGTCGGCAGAGTCATCGAACGATCGACCAGCTCGACGAGAGTATCAAGACGAGGAGGACTGCACTCGGACGCGAGATGGCCGAGTGCCCACCGTAGTGACGAACGGCAGGTCAGTTGGTCGTTCACTTCTCTTTCATTACCCAGACGCCATTCCACTCGCCGACCGGTGGATGCGTCTCCAAATAATGACATCGATCGATATAGGTCTGCGACAAATTATCGTTCGGGTTGAGCTTGAGACAGAGTTCAAAGCCTGCCGTGGCCCGCCGCCAGTCACCGGCTCGATAAGCCTGCATGGCATCACCAAAACGAGTCACTACATCGATCATGTTCGGGAATGTCTGGTTGTCGTGGTAGTCCAAAATTTCGTAAACCCGTACCGGCTGAGTTTTGCCTTTGACGACGACGAGATCGATATCTCGGTACCGGTAGGTACCCTTCAACTTCAGGATGGTCGATTCGCTGGCCAAAATATGTGCCGAATAGGCTTTGCAGGCACTCTCGAGCCGCGAGGCGAGATTCACGCCGTCACCGATTACCGTGTAGTCCATACGCCGCGGCGAGCCGATGTTGCCGGAGACAACCGTATCGGTATTCAAGCCGATACCCATATCGACGGTTTTGAGCCCCTTCTCGCGACGAACTGCGTTCCAATCCCACATCTCGCGAATCATGGAGATCGCTGCTTTGACCGCGCGATCCGGGTCGTCTTCGTGTGCGGCCGGCAAGCCGAAGCAAGCCATGATCGCATCGCCGATGAACTTGTCGAGCATGCCGCCTTGTCGATTGATGCACTCGACCATCAGCGTGAAATACTCGTTCAGGAAGGAGACGGTACCTTGCGCGCCGTACTCCTCGGTAATCGTCGTGAAACCACGAACGTCCGTGAACATGATCGTGGCTTCCTTGTTGGCGCCACCCAAAAGAGCCGAACCACCGTCGTCGAGCATCTGTGCAGCGATCGCCGGATCCATGTAGCGTGACATCGTCGACTTCATGCGCTTTTCGGAGCTGATGTCTTCGAACATCAGCATCGCACCGAGTTCTTTGTCATTATCGGCGGCACGCAGCGGCATGACGCTCACGTTCACCGACCTTTCGGTGCCGCCGAGCGTGAACTGGATGTCCGGAAAATAGCCACTCTCGCCGGTTTCTTTTGCCGAGGCGATACTTTCGTTGAGCCACTGGCTATTTTCGCCAAGCAGTTCGGCGAGCGGCTTGCCGACGAACGCCGCTGCCTTGGACTCCCATATTTTTAGACCGGCTGAATTGCAGGTAACGACCTTGCCACTCGCATCGATCGTGATCACGCCATTCGACATGCTTTGCAGGATGCTGTCGTTATAGCTCTTCACGCGCTGAACATCGTCGAACAGCTTGGAGTTTTCGAGAGCGATGGCAACCTGAGCCGTGAACGCCTTCAGGCGCTGCTCATCCTCCTGAGTGAATACGCCGGTTTCTTTGTTGAGAACCTGGGTGACACCGATGATGACGCCGTGCTTGTTTCGTATCGGTACGCAGAGAATCGATCGCGTGAAAAAACCCGTCTGCCGGTCGAACGACGGATTGAATCGCAGGTCGGCATAGGCATGGGGGATATTGAGCGATGTGCCGCTGGTGAAGACTTCACCGGCAATGCCCAGGTGTGACGGAAAGCGTATTTCGGCAATTTCGCTGCCGGCAGAGACTCGCGAAAACAGCGTTTTCGTGGTCGAGTCGTACATGAAGAGGGTCGCGCGCTCGGCGCGCAGCATCTTGGTCGTTTCTGCAACGACTCTCTGTAACAGCCGCGAGAGATCGAATTCCTGGTTGATCTCGGCGACCAGACCGATAAACTTCATTTCCTTTTGACGTAGCTTCTCGGTGCGCTCTATGAAATGTAGGCCGCTGAGTGCAATCGCCGCCTGCGCCGTCATGTCCTGCAGCAATTCGAGATCATCGTCGGTAAAAGAACCTTGGTTCTTGTTCAGACATTGCATCGCACCGATGATTTCGTCGGAGGCCAACCGAATGGGCACGCAGATGATGTTGTGGGTCTTGTAGCCCGTCCAATCGTCGACCTGCCGGTTGAATCGGGCGTCGGCATAAGGGTCGTGAGTGATCACCGACTCGCCGGTTTGAAACACGTGGCCCGCGAAGCCGGAAGTGTTCAGGATACGGATTTCTCTGACCAAATCGCCTTGGGCGACGCGCGAATACAACTCGCCCGTTTCGGCATCGTTCAGAAAGAGCGTGCCGCGGTCGCAGTCGAGTGCCCGTGCCGTGATATCGACCAGCGTACGCAGAACGTCGACCAGGTCGTTGGCAGCCGCGCAACGCGCCGATACTTCTAGCAGGGTTTCTGCGCGCCGCAGGGCAAGCGACTTCGAGAGTTTCTTCTTGGCAGAGACTTTGCGTTTCTTCAGTTCGATATTCACTTGCTTTTTTCCAGTTCGAGGCGGAGCAATTTGATCTGCTCCATGAAAAGATTCCGATCCAGCGCGAACGCGGATTCCTGGCGTGTTATGGCCGCTTGATGCGCGACGCGCAAGCCATCCATCTCGACGCGCATCGAGTCGATGGTGTCACGCAGCTGTTTTGCCTCGCTGGCTCCGTGGGCCTTCTCTGCCTGAGTCTCGGCCCGTCCTTGCGCGGCGGTGTCCTCGAGATTGCGTCGCAGGCTGTCGATGGTCTTGCGAAGTTCGGCAAGCTGATTCGCAAACTGCGTTTCGGTTGCTTGAACGTTGGCACGCCCCACGGCGGCAGCGTTTTCGAGTTCGGTGCGCAAGCGCGCTACCGTATCCTGCAGCTGCAGATGGATGGCACGCAGCGATGACAGCTCGGCATTCACTGCCTCGGCGGACGGGGTAGACATCGGTTCCATGGCAGCGGATCTATCCTTGCAGTTCTCGATATACGCGCAAATATTCGCGCGCCGAATTTTCCCAACCGAAGTCCTGCGCCATCGCTGTCAGCATCATATGCTGCCAGCGCGCCTGATGGCGGTGGACGTAGGTGACGTGTTGGACGACATCCGCCAACGAGGTGAAATGTTCGTCGAAGATGAATCCCGTTTGCGGGGCCACCGTGTCGGCAAGGCCACCCACGGACTGAACCACGGGCAGAGTTCCATAACGCTTGGCGTAAAGCTGTGTCAGCCCACAGGGCTCATGCCGTGAGGGCATCAGCAGCGCGTCGCCACCGGCCATCGACAGATGAGCGAGGGGTACCGAGTAGCCGATATGAACACCGACCTGCCGCGGGAAGCGGTCCTGAAGTTGTCGGAACTGCCATTCCAGATGTCCCTCTCCGCTGCCGATCACGACGAGCTGAGCGCCCGACGCCACGATCGTCTCGGCGGCATCGACCACCAGGTCTAGCCCTTTCTGCCAATTCAGGCGGCTGATGACAACGAAGATCGGTTCACTCGCGTTCTCGGTCAATGAAAAATGGCGACGGAGATGCGCGCGGCACGCGGTTTTGCCTGCCAAGCTGTGCGGGTCATAGGCACAGGGCAGATGAGTGTCATGACGCGGATCCCACGTTCGGTAATCGACGCCGTTGAGAATACCAACCAGGCGATCGCCACGCGCTCTGACCACCCCATCAAGACCACCACCAAACCTGCCGCGGGTGATTTCGTCGGCGTAGGTCGGACTGACGGTGGTTACTCGATGCGCAAGCAGTATTCCCGCCTTCAGAAAGCACAGGTCACCAAAGAATTCCAGCGGTCCGTAAGGGGCGGCCAACCAATGCGGAAGTCCCAGCCTCCCGTAGTCGTGGGGAGGAAAACGACCCGGATAATCGATGTTGTGGATCGTGAACACGGTTTTGACTGGCGGCCAGGTTTCGCTGAGATAGGCGTGTGCGAGTGCGGGATGCCAATCGTGAACATGCAATACGTCGGCTCGCCATTGCCGATCGAGTTCGCCGCCCGCAAGTTTTGCTGCTGCCCAACCGAGCACGGCGAATCGCAGGAGATTGTCGTTCCAGTCGCCACCTTGGGGATGGGAGTAGGGGTCGCCGGGTCTTTGAAATAGCGCCGGGGAATCGACCACGTAAACGGCAGTCTTTCGATCAGGCAGATGTCCGTAAAGGATGCGTGTCGTCGCGGTGGCGAAAAGTCCGTGAACTTCATAGATCGAAGCCCGATTTTCGAGCGCTGCCATGATGGCCGGAAAGCCCGGCACGATGGTGCGGGTATCGATACCCATCTCGCCGAGAGCTTCTGGCAGCGCAGCGGCTACGTCAGCGAGCCCACCCGTCTTCACCCATGGGAACAGTTCGGTAGTGGCATGCAGTACGCGCATCATGTGCGCAGCCGATCAATCATGGCTCCGGTGATCAGGGTGATGCCGCTGTCGGTACGCACGAAGCGTTGGGCATCTTGATCGGGATCCTCACCGACGACGAGGTCTGGCGGGATCTGGCATTCGCTATCGACGACCACACGATGAAGGCGGGCGCCGCGACCAATTTGTGCACCGGGCAGGACGACGGCCGATTTGACGATCGCATTCGAGTGCACGCGCACACCTGAAAACAACAATGAACTCTGGATTTTCCCCGAGACTATGCACCCACCGGAGACCAAAGATTCGATCGCAATGCCGCGACGCTCGTCGGAGTTATGCACGAATTTGGCTGGCGGCAACTGTGGCTGGTAGGTCCAGATCGGCCAGCGTTGATCGTACAAATTCAACTGTGGCAAGGTGGCGGTGAGATCGATGTTGGCATCCCAGTATGAATCGAGCGTGCCCACATCGCGCCAGTAAGGCTCGTCACCTGCTTTGCGATTGACAGCGCTACTCTCAAAACGATGCGCAACGACTCGCTCTTCGCGCACGAGTCGCGGGATCAGATCACGTCCGAAGTCATGGGTGGACGCAGGGTCTGCAGCATCACGCGCCAACTCGCTCAATAAAAAAGCGGTATCGAAAACATAGATTCCCATCGAGGCCAAAGATCGGTCCGGGGAATGCGGCACTGTCGACGGATCGTGTGGTTTTTCGACAAAGTCGGTAACGACGCCATGGTCGTTCGCATGGAGAACCCCGAAACCGGAGGCTTGCTCTTTTGGGACCTCGACACAGGCAACCGTGCACTCACGTCCGTGTTCGACGTGATGGGCGAGGGCGATCGCATAGTTCATCTTGTAGATGTGATCGCCGGCTAACACGATGGTGTAGTCGCAGTTGAAACTCTTGATGACTTCCTGATTTTGATGAACGGCATCTGCGGTGCCCTGATACCAGACGTCGCTGCCCATTCTTTGATTGGCAGGCAGAACTTGCACGAATTCATTGAGCTCGCCGCGCAAGAAGCCCCAGGCCATCTGGATATGCCGGATGAGACTATGGCTGGTGTATTGCGTGAGTACGGCAATTCGCCGGACGCCCGAATTGACGGCGTTCGAGAGCGCGAAATCGATGATGCGAAAGTTGCCGCCGAAGTGGACTGCCGGTTTGGAGCGGTTGGCCGTGAGATCGAGGAGTCGACTGCCCCGACCGCCGGCGAGCACGATCGCCGCGGTGCGGCGCGGCAACTCGAGGCTGGCCACCACATCGTTGCGAATCACTTGAAAGCCCTCCGCTCCATCCTTTCTAGTTGAATTAATCCATTTTGGAGCGATCCTTAGGAGGCCATAACCCGGCGGATTCTTCAACGGGTCCGGCTGCGGAGTTAAGAGCCCATCAAAATCGTCTCTGAGGATGACAACGCGATGAAACTGCATTGGTCCGAGTACCTGAGCGAGTTTTTCGGCACGGCGATCATGATGGCGATCGGCATCGGCGCCGTCGTTTTCATGTGGTCCGCGGGCAGCGTCATGACCGAGGTCATTCCCTCGGAGCCGTGGCGCAGGTTGGCCACCGGTGTTTTGTTCGCCGGTGGCGGCACCGCGGTGGTTTTGTCGCCTTTGGGTCAGCGTAGTGGCGGGCATCTCAACCCGGCCATGACTTTGGCGTTTTGGTTGCGCGGCAAGATCACTCATACGGACGCGGCGATGTATGTGCTCGCCCAGACTTTGGGTGCGGTGCTCGGCGTGCTGATCGTCGATGCGGTTGCCAGCGATGCCGCGGCGACCGTCAATCTCGGCATGACGACCCCGGGCCTTGGCTACTCGGCTACCGTGGCCTTGGCGGCCGAGTTGGTAATCACTTTCTCGTTGATTTTCCTGGTGTTTTGGGCGGTCGATCGACGTTCTGTTGCACCCTTCACACCCTATCTCGCAGGCGTGCTGATCGCTTTCTTGGTGATGATCGAGGCGCCCATTTCCGGCACGAGTTTGAATCCTGCGCGTAGCCTCGCACCGGCCGCCCTCATGGGGATTTTCGATCACCTTTGGTTGTACTTCGTGGGGCCGATTGCCGGTGCGGTGCTGGCCGTCGGGTTATACCGCGGTATCGGTGGTGAAAAGACGGCAACGGGTTGCGCCAAATTGCATCACACCGATCAATATCCTTGCCTTTTCGAGGGCTGCGGGTACCGCCGCATCGCTGCGGGTACGATTTTGTTGCGCGAGGGCGGCGAGTCCGATCGTGCGTACGTGATTCGCCGCGGTGAAGTCGACGTCAGAAAAGCGCAAAGCAACGGACAAGAGGTGGTGATTGCCCAGCTCGGCCCCGGGGATTGGGTCGGTGAAATGGGGCTGCTCCTGAATTTGCCGCGTTCGGCGTCCGTAGTCGCGATGACCGATCTCGAGGTCGAGCCGCTGACCCGCGAAAATTTCGAGCACCTTATTGGTGCCCATCCCGAGGAAGCACTGCGCTTGCTGAGACAGTTGGCAACTCGGTTGCACCAAGCCGACCAACGTCAAACCCTTTGAGAGCAAGACCCAGCCTACAGACTAGTCACGCGCTCACGGGTTATCAGAATTTTGTGTTTCCCCGCTTGTTTTCATTTTGGTAAAGATCCATTCTGAATTGAATGTGGATGTATAGACGCGGAGTCTAGGCGGCTCCGCGGTAACAACAACGACGAACGACCAGCCAACAAGAGTTGGTGGGACGTTCTCATTTAGGGGGTTAAATGGGTAAAGCCAAGAAGACGGCCGAGCATGAGCGGCTGTCGCAAGCCCGAGGCGGTTCGCCGTGGTATCGATGGGGCCCGTACCTGAGCGAGCGTTCCTGGGGAACGGTTCGCGAGGACTACAGCGCCAATGGTGCTGCCTGGAATCACCTGACCCATGACATGGCGCGCAGCAAGGCCTATCGCTGGGGCGAGGATGGTCTCGCTGGCGTATCTGATCAGTATCAGTTGCTCTGCTTTTCTTTGGCGCTGTGGAACGGGCGCGATCCCATATTGAAGGAGCGCCCGTTCGGTTTGATCCCGGCCGAGGGCAATCACGGCGAAGATCTCAAGGAGTACTACTTCTACATCGACAGTACTCCGACCCACAGTTACATGAAGTACTTGTACAAGTACCCGCAAGCGGAGTACCCGTACGAGTGGTTGGTGCGCGAGAACGCCAGTCGACACGGCCGCGGTCCGGAGTTCGAACTGCTCGATACCGGCACCTTCGATCAGGATCGCTACTTCGATGTGTTTGTCGAGTATGCGAAGGACGGTCCGGAAGATCTCTGCGTGCGTGTCGAAGTCTGCAATCGCGGCCCGGACGATTCGGAAATTCACCTGATTCCGCAGCTTTGGTTCCGCAATATTTGGGGCTGGGGCGAGCACAAAAAACGCCCGCCCAACATCAAGCTTGGCGCACAGCGTGGCAAGCAGGTTCGACTGGTTGCGGATGACAGCGAGGCCGATGGCCTCACCAATTTGCCGTTCAAATATCAGCTCGGCAAGCGCTACATGTCAGCCGAAGCCGATGGCGAAGTGTTGTTCACCGACAACGAATCGAACGTCGAGCGTCTGTATGGCGCGATGCCGGAAAACGGGCGCCGCTTCTACAAGGACGCTTTCCATCGGCACATCGTTCACGGTGAGACCGTGGCCACCAACCCGGGGCAGGAAGGCACGAAGGCGGGTATTCACTACCGCCGCGTGGTACCGGCGCGCGGTTCCGTGGTGTTCCATTTTCGCTTGTCCGATGACGGCAACGCGTCACTGAGCGAAGTCGACTCGGTGATCACCCGCGCACGTCGCGAGGCGGATGAGTTCTACCAGACCATTCATCCGAAGGGCGCGACCGAGGACGAGTGTCGCATCCAGCGGCAGGCATTCGCCGGCATGATGTGGTCGAAGCAAAACTATATCTTTGACGTCGACCAATGGCTGAAGGGTGACAACCCGAAGTTGCCGCCGCCGGAGTCACGTAATCACATTCGCAATCAGCATTGGCGTCATCTCAACTCGATGCGTGTGTTGTCGATGCCGGACAAGTGGGAATACCCATGGTTCGCCGCCTGGGATCTCGCATTCCATACGGTCGCCATCGCGATCATCGATCCGGACTTTGCCAAGCAGCAACTCTGGCTGATGTTGTTCGAGCAGTTCCAGCATCCGAACGGACAGATTCCTGCCTACGAGTGGGAATTCTCCGATCTGAATCCCCCGGTGCATCCATGGGCGGTCTGGCGGGTCTACAACATGGATCGCATTCGATCCGGCACGGCGGATCGAGTGTTCCTCGAGCGCTGCTTTCACAAGTTGCTGATCAATTTCGCGTGGTGGATCAACAAGGTCGACAGCCGCGGCAACAACGTGTTCGAGGGTGGCTTTCTCGGGCTCGATAATATCACCTTGTTCGATCGCTCGGAGAAATTGCCGGGTGGAGCGGTGTTGGAGCAGTCCGACGCCACCGGATGGATGGGTTTGTTCTGTCTGAACATGATGCGGATCGCGCTCGAGCTTGCCAAAGAAAACAAGACCTACGAGAGTCTGGCGACCAAGTTCTTCCAGCACTATGTCTATATCGGTGCCGCGATGAAGCGGCAGGGCGGTCGTGATCACGATTTGTGGGACGATACTGACGGCTTTTTCTATGACGTGCTGCGTTACCCGGATGGGCACTACGAGAAAATCCGTGTGCGCTCGATGGTCGGACTCATTCCGCTATACGCGGCCGAGCGTCTCGAAACCGATTGGCTGAAGCAGTTCCCGGAATTCAGTTCGAACCTCAACTGGTTCATGAATAACCGTTCTGAGCTTGTGGGGCGCTGTATTTCGCGGATCGACAATCCGGAAGGCGAGACGCTGGCGATGACCATCGTCGATCGTCAGCAACTCGAGCGGATGCTGCAGTGGTTGTGCGACCCCGAAGAATTCCTTTCGGATTACGGTCTGCGCAGTCTCTCGCGCGCGCATTTGGCACATCCCTTCCGTTTGGGTGGCAACGAAGTGGGTTACGAGCCGGGCGAGGCCGACTGCAAGATCAAGGGCGGTAACTCGAATTGGCGCGGACCGATCTGGTTCCCGACCGCGTTCCTCATGATTGAGTCGTTGCGCAAGCTTGCCAAGGCGCACGGCAAAGATCTGACGATCACCGATCGCTACGGCAAGGTCTGGACGATCGAGGAGATCGCTCGAACGCAAGCCGATCGATTGATTGCCGTGTTCGCCCGCGACGCGAATGGTCGTCGGCCGGAGTACGGCAACATCGAGAAATTCCAGTCGGATCCGCATTGGCGCGATTACCTCACTTTCCACGAGTACTTCCACGGCGATACGGGCGTGGGTCTCGGTGCATCCCACCAAACGGGTTGGACCGGCCTCGTTGCCTCGTTGATCGACGAATGGCGTTCCCACTGATTGAGCTGTGCAGACAGCAGGAGTCACTTCATGTCTTATCAACCATTGAAAGGCCAGAAAGCGCTGGTCACTGGCGCGAGTTCCGG
Organism: Gammaproteobacteria bacterium; assembly: GCA_016874175.1. Lineage (GTDB taxonomy): Bacteria > Pseudomonadota > Gammaproteobacteria > Steroidobacterales > Steroidobacteraceae > UBA964. The sequence goes on from VGUP01000019.1 coordinate 16,884, forward strand.
TATTGGCGCCGGGGTTGCCATCGCGCTTGGTCAAGCGGGCGCCGATGTCGTCGTGAACTACGCGGGCAATGCGGCGGGCACGGTGCCTGTCATTGCCGCCATCAAAGAAGCCGGCGGTCGCGCTATTGCAGTGCAGGCTGACGTTTCGGATGAAGCGCAAGTCGAAGCGATGTTCGACAAAACGATGGCGGAGTTCGGTGCCATCGATATACTCGTCAACAACGCGGGGCTCCAACAGGATGCCGCATTCCACGATATGACCCTTGCGCAGTGGAACCGGGTCATCAACGTCAATTTGACGGGCATGTTTCTTTGTAGCCGTCGCGCCGTGCGCGAAATGATGAAGCGCGGCGTACAACCTGGCGGCTCCCCCGCGGCCGGGAAAATCATCTGCATGTCTTCCGTACACGAGGTGATTCCTTGGGCGGGTCACGTGAACTATGCCGCGTCCAAGGGCGGTGTGAAATTGTTCATGCAGAGTCTGTCGCAGGAAGTGGCGCCGCTGAAGATTCGCGTCAATTCCATCGGACCAGGCGCCATCGCTACGCCGATCAACCGTCCGGCATGGGAAACGCCGGAAGCTCTCGAGAAGTTGCTCGAGTTGATTCCGTACGGTCGTGTCGGTCAGCCGGCGGACATCGGCAAGGCTGCCGTGTGGTTGGCATCCGACGATTCCGATTACGTCAACGGCCAGACGATTTTCGTCTGCGGCGGCATGACGCTCTATCCGGAGTTTGCGGACGGCGGTTGAGATGACGACGAAGGTCGCGATTGCAGTAGTAGGCTCTGGACCGGGCGGGCTGAGTGCAGCCGCCCGGGCAGCCGAGGTGGGCGTGTCGCATGTTCTGCTGGAGCAAACGGCAGCGCACTCGAACACGATCCAGAAGTATCAGAAGGGCAAGCACGTGATGGCTGAGCCCAACATCTTGCCGCTGCGCAGTCCGATGCGTTTCGAGGCGGGCACCCGGGAAAAAATTCTCGGTGAATGGGCTGAAGGTCTCACTGAGCACAAGGTCAATATTCGCTACGGGGCCGAGGTCGTCGGCATCAGTGGCGCCAAGGGCGATTTCCACCTCAAATTGCAGGATGGAAGTGAAGTGCTCGCCGAGAACGTCATTCTCGGTATCGGACTGCAAGGTAATCCGCGTCGTCTCGGTGTGCCGGGCGATGGTCTGCCCTGTGTGCAGTACACGCTCGATGATCCGGATGAATACAAGGACGAGGTCATCGTCGTCGTCGGCGCGGGCGATGCCGCGATCGAAAACGCCGTGGCGCTCGCCAAACAAAACACCGTCTATCTGGTCAATCGTTCGGGCGAGTTCTCGCGCTGCAAAGACGGCAATCTGGCGCTGATTTTGAAAACCATCGAGGCGGGCAAGGTCACCTGCCTGTATTCGACGCAATGCGCTTCTTTGACCGAGACGCCGGGCACGGTGTTTAGCTTGGCGAGCGCCACGGCGTTTTCGATCGGTGAGCGGCCGTATTTATTGGCGTTGAATACGGCGGCGGGCGACATGCAGTTACCCTGCAATCGCATCATTGCGCGCCTGGGGGCCACGCCGCCACGAAAGTTCGTCGAATCCTGCGGGATCAAGTTTCCATCGAATGATCCGTCGTCGCTGCCGGTGCTTTCGACTTCCTACGAGTCGAATGTTCCCGGGATTTATGTGATCGGCGCCTTGGGCGGCTATCCGCTCATCAAGCAGGCCATGAACCAGGGCTATGAAGTCGTGGAGTTCATTCGCGGCAACCCGGTAGCGCCTGCCGATGAGCCGTTGCTCGCCGCGAAGTTCGCCGGAATTCCGGGGTATCGCTCGGTCACGGAAACTCTGCAGGCCATGCAGCAGCGTATTCCCTTGTTCACCGAGGTGAATCCGCTGATGTTCCGCGAGTTGCTGCTCGGCAGCACCATCCATGTGCTCAAGCCGGACGCAGTCGTCTTCAAACGCAACGACTACACCAATTCCTTCTACACCATCTTCAACGGTGGTGTGGATATCCAGATCGACGACAACAATCCGGCCAAGCGGATTCCATTGTTGATCGGCCAATTCTTTGGCGAAATGGGTTTGTTGTCGGGACGTCGTCGTACGGCGACGGTACTTGCCGGCAAAGATTGCGTCTTGATCGAGACTCCACGGCGCGACGCTCTGAAGTTGCTGAGTTCGGTTGATGCGGCGCGCGCTGTACTCGACCAGACCTTCATCGTGCGCGCGATCCAGAGTGGGTTCGCACCGCAGGCCAAGACCGCCGACTTATTGCCGATCGCGGCGAAATCGAAATTGAATCGCTACAAAGCGGGACAGGTCGTATTCAGCGAGGGCGACGAGGCCGACGCATTGCATCTGGTGCGCAGCGGTTCGCTCGCCATATTGCACGTAGTGGGTAGCCGCGAGATCGTCACGTCATATGTGGCTGCCGGTAACTATGTCGGTGAGATGGGCTTGATGGGCAACACCCGACGTAGTGCGACAGTGCGCGCCACCGTGGTCACCGAGACGATCAGTCTCGATGCCGATGCCTTCGCGGAGTTGCTGCAAAAAAATCCCGCGCTGCGATCCGAGCTCGAAGATACGGTGCGACAGCGGATCGCCAGCAACACGCGCTTGCAGGGTCAGGACAACGCCGGCGCACTGATCTCGTTCTTGCTCAAGCAAGGTTTGGGCGAGGCCACCGACGTACTGCTGATCGATGAGACGTTGTGCGTGGGTTGCGATAACTGCGAACGTGCGTGTGCAGCGACCCATGGCGGTACCTCGCGTCTCGATCGCGCTGCCGGGCCGACGTTTGCGAACGTTCACGTGCCGACCTCCTGCCGGCATTGCGAAGATCCGCATTGCATGAAAGACTGCCCGCCGGACGCGATTCGTCGCTCGCCCAATGGCGAAGTATTCGTCGGCGATAACTGCATTGGTTGTGGCAATTGCGAACGTAATTGTCCCTACGGGGTGATCCAGTTGGCGGGTCCACCGCCGGAGCAGCCATCGCTGGCGTCTTGGCTGATGTTCGGCAGCCAGAAAGAGAACGTTTTTGGTGAAGTGCAGGGCCTCGGACGCAAGCACCATCACCATGACCATGGCCACGGTGCGCCGAAGGCAATGAAGAAAGCCGTCAAGTGCGACATGTGCAAAGGTCAGGATGGTGGTCCCGCCTGCGTGCGCGCTTGTCCGACGGGCGCGGCGTTGCGCGTCAGCCCTGAAGAGTTCGTGACCTTCGTGCAGCAAGAAGCATCGAGGTTCTGATCATGCACGAGTCGATGCTCGATTATGCGCAGCGCCGCTATCTGAAAATCGCCATTGCACTGTGCGCGCTGTCGATCGTCGCTTACGCATGGCACGACCCGCTCTCGCCACCGAATGGTGGAACCTGGCTTGGTTACACTTTGGGTGGCATTGGCGCAGCGCTTATTCTTTGGCTGACCGCTCTCGGCGTTCGCAAGCGCAGTTACTCCTCAGCACTCGGAACGTTGCGTGGCTGGACGAGTGCCCATGTCTATCTCGGCTTGGCACTGATCGTAGTGGCGACCCTGCATACCGGATTCCAATTCGGCTGGAATCTGCACACGCTCTGCTACGTACTGATGTTGTTCGTCATTGGCAGCGGCATCTTCGGCGTGATCGTATATTTGCGATACCCGCAAGCAATGTCGGCCAACAGGGCGGGCACCAAGCCGGATGTGCTGCTCGAAGAGATCAATGATCTCGATCAACGCTCGTTGCGCGTCGCGAACGAGATGCCCCGTCGTTTCGGTGATGTACTGCGCGCCAATCGCGAGGGTACGCGCGTCGGCGGCAGCACCCGCGCGATCTTGGGCGGACTCGATTTTTCGACCATCAACTTGCCCGCTGCCGGCGGTTCGCAGGCGGTGCCGAACCCGGAGCAGGCAGCGCTGCTTGACTGGTTGGGTGCCGAGTTGGCGCGCAGTACCGATGGCGAGCTGACGAAGCGGATCGGCGATCTTTTGAGCGTGGTCGCCACGCGCCGCAACCAGTTGCGGCGGCTGCGTCGCGACGCCCAGATTCGCGGCTGGCTCGAAATTTGGCTCTATGTACACGTGCCAGTGACGTTGGCTTTGATCGGCACGCTGATCGCTCACGTCGTCAGCGTTTTCCTCTATTGGTGAATCGATGCGTATTCTGATTCGTACACTCGAGATTGGGACGACGGGAGTTGCAGTCGCCCGCGACCGAGTCGTCGATGCGGACGTGATCGGCTTTGGACGCGCGACCGATCAGCACATTCATTGCAACGATCAGCGCATCGGCTTGCAGCAGGCGAAGTTCACGCGCGCGGACGCCGGTTTGCTGTTGTCGTGTATTCCGCCCGCGCAGGCGGAGGTCAATGGTCGACTGTGTCGTGATGCGAGTTTGCACGTGGGTGACGAGGTCAGCCTCGGACCCATGCTCATCAAAGTGCTCGAGGCGCCGGCCGACTTCGATGCGGCGATTTCCGTCGAGCACGATTCTCGGGAAGCCACAGTTGCCGATGATGCGCCGCTGCCGGTCTTTGCGACGTCGCTCGAGCAGGTGGGTTGGCGCAAGCGCCCGTGGGCGTGGGCTGGCGTCACCGTCACCTTGTTGCTGGGTCTGATTCTGCCGTGGTTTTTCGTGGGTCGTAGCGATGCATCGATCGCATGGTTGCGCGCGAGTGCGCTGCCGAGCGACATGCAGTGGACTTCGGGTGCGTTGCACTCTGCGCACGGCAATCTCGAGGTGAAGTGCGAGGGGTGTCACGTACAACCATTTCGCCGTGTCCGCAACGAACAGTGCCTTGATTGTCACTCGAGCACTCTGCATCAGCACGTTGCTGCAGATCATCCCGCTGCGGCGGACATGACGAAAGAGCGATGTACGACTTGCCACGTCGAGCACGATGAGCCGTCGAATCTCGTGCAACTCGATACGCGAATCTGTACCGATTGTCATACGGAGCCGCAAAACCATGGTGCGGGACCGAAGATCATGCCGGCGACGGATTTTGCTGCGCAGCATCCGGATTTTCAGGTCAGCTTGTTGACTGCGCCCGATTGGAAAGTGACGCGGGCCCGACTCGGTGAATCACCCATCATCGAAAAGTCCAATCTCGAATTCACGCATGCGGCACACCTCGATCCGCGGGGGATAAAAGCCCCACAGGGCGAAGTCGTGATGAAGTGTGCTGATTGCCATTCGCCGAATGAGAGTGGCACGAGCTTCACGCCGATCAACATGGAGCAGCATTGCAGCTCCTGCCACACCTTGGGATTCGATCCGGCGGAGCCGCAGCGCGAACTGCCGCATGGCGAACCGGCGCTCGTCATGCAGACGCTGGTCGATCATTACAGCCGGCGATTTCTCGGTGGCTACAGCGATGCGTTTTCGCCTGCGGAAGGCGTGACACCGCCAGGAGCTTCCCTGAGTGCCGCGGCGCGCGCTCGAGCTCTGGGAACTGCCAAGCAGCGGGCCAATCAAGTAGCTGCCGATATCTTTGAGCGTCGAGTGTGCGCGGATTGCCATATGGTCACTCGCGAGGGGACGAGCGCTGAGCCGGTTTGGCAGGTGGCGCCGGTCAAGTTGACGCAGACGTTCATGCCCAAGGCCCGCTTCGATCATGCCGCGCACGCCACGGGTGAGGCGACTTGCGAGACTTGTCATGCGGCAGCGACTTCGAAAGTGGCCAGTGACGTGCTGATGCCGCAGATCAAAGTATGTCGTGACTGTCATGGTGGCGAGAAGGGAACCGAAGACGGTCGGACGCGTATCGCCAGTCCTTGCGCTTCGTGCCACGTTTATCACGACCAGCAAGAGTCGCTGTGGGCGCCCGTCGTGCAGAAAGTGATTCGACAGGCGGCGGCACGCCAATGAGACGTTTTTGGTTGGCGGCGCTGTGCGCCGCGGTGGTGGCTTCCTGCGGCGGTGGCGGTTCGGGCTCATCGGGCGCCAACGTCAATGGTGGGGCGGCATCGGCGTCAGGCGCGCCGGCCTGTGATGGCAGTTGTGCCAGCGCCAGCACCTTCTTGTCCAACAGCGATGTCGAAACCGTCATCGCACGCGCTGTGGCCGAGGCGCAGGCGCGAGGGGTCAAGGCAACTATTGCCGTGGTCGATCGAGTCGGCAATGTTCTGGCGGTGTTTCGCATGTCAGGCGCGCTCGAGAATGTGACGATGCAAACGAGCGTGGCGGTGTCGGCGTTGAGTGGCGGACTCGAAAACATTGAAGTGATTCCGGCGACGATGGCGGCCATCGCTAAAGCGGTGACCGGCGCCTATCTTTCGAGTGAAGGCAACGCTTTCAGTACGCGAACGGCTAGCCAAATTATTCAATCGCACTTCAACCCCGGCGAACTGCTGACACCTGGAGGGCCGTTGTTCGGCGTGCAGTTCAGTCAGCTGCCGTGCTCGGATCTTTCGGCACGTTTCACACCTGCCGAAGCGGATGTGGGCCCGAAGCGATCGCCGCTGGGGCTCGCCGGTGATCCGGGTGGTTTCCCGCTGTATCGCTCGGGCACGCCGGTGGGTGGCGTCGGTGTGGTGGTCGACTCTGTTTACGGGATCGATCGCAATATTCTCGATATCGACAGCGATACCGACGAGGCCGTGGCGTTTGCCGCGGCGGGACCGTTGGCGGCGCCCGAAGATCGCCGCGCAGATCGCATCACGGCGGATGGCAAGACTCTGCGATTCAGTGACATCCGGTCCGAAGATCTGCGCTCGCGAGTCGATTCACCACCGGCATTTGCATCGCTGCTCGGTGCCAGCGGACAACTCGTGGCAGTACCCGGTTACAACGATGCGCTGGTGCGTGCCGGAACCGCTTTTGGTCAAGCACGTTCCGGCATTCGCGCCGACAGTCAGGACTACGCGGGTCTCGATGCGTTCGTCTTGGTCGATGCAGCGGGCCAGGAGCGTTATCGCCCCCGCTCCGGTACCGATGGGGTTGCGGCCCTGACTGCCGCCGAGGTTCGCGCCATCCTGTCGAGCGCGTTGCGCGTGGCCAATCGAAGCCGCGCACAGATACGGCGTCCGCTCGATACGCCGGCGCGTGTGTCGATCAGCGTCGTCGATTCACAGGGCGAAATTTTGGGCCTCGTGCGTACCCGTGACGCACCCGTGTTCGGCATCGATGTGTCGGTACAGAAGGCGCGCGGTGCGGCATTCTTCTCCTCGCGTACGGCAGCGGAAAGACTCAATGCTTTGCCACCTGCGGTCTATCTCGATCGTGTTTTGGTACGGCTGCGAGAAGAGTCGCCCGCGCAGTACGTTGCCACCATGCGAGTTTTTCTCGGCTTGCCGAATGCCTTGGCGGATGGGGCAACGGCTTTTTCCGCCCGCGCGCTCGGCAATCTCGCGCGGCCGAATTATCCGGACGGCGTAGACGGCAATCCTTTTGGCCCACTCTCTCGTGCGCCAGGTCAGTGGAGTCCGCTCAACACGGGCTTGCAGATGGATCTCGTGTACAACGCCGTCATTCAGCACGTCGCATTCGTCCGTGGGCTGACGGTCGATACGCCACGCAACTGTAGTGGCGTCAGCGGTTTTGATCGGGGCTTTGCCGCGAGCGGGGTAGTGCGCGGCTTGGCCAACGGCATACAGATTTTCCCGGGTGCTGTGCCAATCTATCGCGGCGACCAATTGGTCGCCGCGATCGGTGTTTCCGGTGACGGCGTCGATCAAGATGACATGGTCGCATTCCTCGGTGTCGCGCGTTCCGGCTTGAGTGGCTCGGTGCCGCAGAATGCACCCATCAATCGTCGCTCTGATCAATTGGTACCGAGCGGTGCGCGTTTGCGTTACGTCAGTTGCCCGCAAGCGCCGTTCCTCGACTCGAACGAACAGGAGCCTTGCAGTGGTCTTTGATCGCTGGTGGATGCCTGCGCTGCTTGCTAGTGCCCTCATGGGATCAGCACTGGCCGATGAGGCCTGCCCACGGCCGCAACCGGCCGATCCTGGCCGTCGTAGTCCGACCATTCCGGTCGTCCCCTACGAGCCTGAGCCGTGCGATCCGAATCGCATTGCGCCGGCAGCGAAAGAAGAGTTGGGATCTTTGCAAGGCTTCCCGGATCGCTGGCGCATCGTCGAAGCGATCGGTATCAAAGAAAATCTTCTCGATCCCTATCACGGCCATAACCGCTTGAAAGGTGATCGACCGATGTTCGGTGAGGACTGGTATCTCGCTTTCATCGGTATCTCCGATTCGCTTTTCGAGCCGCGTTCGTTTCCGCTGCCGGTGGGTGGCCCGGTCACTGCAAGGCCGGAATCACTGAATACCTTTGGCAGTCCGAAGACGGAAATCTGGGCGCAGACCTTCGCGCTTGAAACCGTGCTCTACAAGGGCAACACCACCTTCAAGCCGCCCGATTGGGAATTTCGCTTCACGCCCGCACTCAATGTCACCCGAGTTTCGGCCGACGAGCGCGGTTTGCTGCGCGCGCCAGCCGATGCGTCGAAGCTGCGCTACGACTCCGCAGTGGGTCTGCAGGCGGCGTTCGTCGATCGCCATTTGCGCAATGTGTCGCCCAATTACGATTTCGACAGCATCCGCGTCGGCATCCAACCCTTCACGTCGGATTTCCGCGGCTTCCTGCTCAACGATGCGATGTTTGGCGCACGTTTGTTCGGCATCCGCTCGAATAACCGGTTCCAGTACAACCTCGCCTGGTTCCGTCGGCTCGACAAGGACACCAATAGTGGTCTCAATGACGTGTTCTCGCGTGGACTCGCGGCATTCCGTGATGACGACGTGTTCGCCGCGAATCTTTATGTTCAGGACTGGCCAACGCTGGGCTTCTTCACGCAAGGCACGGTCATCCACAACCGCAATCGCGAGGGTGGCCAGATTCAGTACGACGACAACGGCATCATCCAGCGCCCGGCGTCGCTGGGCGTCGAACGATCGGGGGATTACGACGTCACGTATCTTGGTCTTTCCGGTGACGGGCATGTCGGTAGTCTGAATCTCAGTACGTCGGCCTATTACGCGCTGGGCCATGCCGACAAAGGCACCTTCGTCGATCGCCCACAGCAGATTCGCGCCGGCTTCTTCGCAGCGGAATTGTCGAAGGATTTTTCCTGGGTGCGTGCGCGCGCCTCGCTGGCTTGGGGATCGGCCGACGCCGATCCGTTCGACGGCCGTGGCGAAGGCTTCGACGCGATCTTCGAAAACCCGCTCTTTGCAGGTGCTGATACTAGCTTCTGGATACGCGAGCCGGTCCCGCTGATTGCGGGTGGACGCGTTGCGCTCTCGGGGCGCAACGGTTTGTTGAACTCGTTGCGATCCTCCAAAGAATTCGGCCAGTCGAATTTTGCCAACCCTGGCCTCAAACTCATCGGCGTCGGTGCGGACTTCGATTTGACGCCGACCTTGCGCGTCAGCACCAACGTCAACTGGCTGCAATTCGTCGATACGGCGACCCTGCGGGTTGCGCGTGCGCAAGGCGACATCGACAAAGATATTGGCCTCGATGCGTCGATCGCCGTGACCTGGCGACCGCTGGCCATTCAAAACGTGGTCGGTCGATTGTCCGTGGCCACCTTGGCACCGGGCGCCGGCTATCGCGACCTTTTCGAAGACGAGACGGCTTACGCTGTCCTCGGCAATCTCGTACTCACTTACTGATTTTTTTCACCCATGAAAAACTTCGTTGCCGCCATCTTCACGCTATCCGGCCTCATTTTGTTGCCGGGTTCCGTCGATATCGCGACCTCGGCAGAAGGCCTGAAGGCGGTCGAGCGGGTCTACATGGCGGCGCCACCGGCACCGGCCAAGCAGACGCTTGACGAAGCCGCGGCCAAAAGCGTGGGTTGCAACGACTGTCATACCAAGACCGATCAGCCGACGATGCATGCCAATCCAAGTGTCGTCCTCGGGTGTACGGATTGTCATGGTGGCTCGGCCAACGTCCGCTGGATCGGCGCAGACGATCAGGACACACAGCGCAGCGATCAAAAATACTCCGAAACTCGTGATGCGGCGCACGTACTACCGAAGTACCCCTCCGCTTGGCACTACCCCTCGAGTGC
>VGUP01000020.1 GCA_016874175.1 Gammaproteobacteria bacterium
AGTGAGAATCAGGTCGGCACCGACATCGACAAATCTTTGGTGCAGCAATCTTATTCGGTCGGGGTGATCTAAAGTCCACAGTTCGGGGGCATCCCCCGACACCAAACCCATTTCGAAAAGATTGCTGCCAGTTGCGCCGTCGGCGAGCAGGTAGGGGCGGCGGGAAAGTAAGTCAGCGAGGCGATTGTTCATTAAATCATCCTTGATTCTGTTACGCGGGCGATATCGTAGCGGATACGAGTGGGTCGCGCGAACCATCAACGCAGAGACTCGACTACGTCTTGCTCTAATCTTTGCTGCATGCTGAAAGTATTTTATGCGCTGCCGGCGTCATGCCTGGTTCGGGCGCTGATCATGGGGTCGGCCTGCGGCGGTGGTGGCGGAGATAGCAGTGGGAGTAGCGGTGGCACCTTAACGGTAACGCAGCGCACTTCGCCGGGAGTACCGACGATCGGCACTGCAACCGCAGGTAACGGCAGAGCGACCATTGCGTTCACTGCGCCATCATCGGATGGCGGTGCAGCGGTCAGCGCACACACGGCCTCCTGCACGGGCGGAGGAGCGACGTGCACTGCGAACGGTGCTTCGAATCCGATCACCGTCACCGGACAGCATCCGGCACTCGTCGAGAAAGAGATACTCTAATGGTTGTCCTTTTTTTGCCGGAGCTCGCCGCCGCGTTGGCAGTCATGGGGCACGCGCGACCGCCCCGCGCCGCTTCCGGGCGGCAGCTACGAATCATTGGTGTTTCGTAACGTACGTTTCATTGTTGAGCACTATTTAGCGGGCTTCTCAGTCACGCCGTAAATAATCGAATATCTTCGGCAAGCGGTGATCGATTATCTGATGATTTATTTTTTAGCGCCGATTTCCGCTGCGTACGATCGTGTGCAGAGCTTGCCGGCAGTTCGTCAGCCCGCTTTATTACTGAGCGCGCGAACCGATACGCTTGCCGTCCACGTTAGCGCGTGCGTGAGCTCCTGCCTGCGGCAGCACGGAATTGTTTCCTTTTGGATCATCGGTTGCACGATCCGTCGCGCTATCGAGTACACAAAAGTACTCGCGAACTTTCTGGATGGCACCAGGGCAAAGCCCGGTGCAGTATAGTCAGCGCCAATAACGGCGCGCGCGAAGGTCAGGCGAGGAACTCGATCCATGCAGGAATTCGACTACGTCATCGTCGGCGCGGGGTCGGCTGGCTGCGTGCTGGCCGCCCGCCTGAGCGAAGACCCGTCGGTGCGCGTGCTGCTGCTCGAAGCCGGGGGCCGTGACCTCAATCCACTCATTCACATGCCGGCGGGCCTGGCGCGGCTGGTGGGTAATCGCCGCATCAACTGGTACTACGAAACCGAGCCCGAGCCCCACTTGCAAAATCGCCGGCTGTTTTGGCCACGCGGTCGAGTGTTGGGTGGCAGCAGTTCCATCAATGCGATGTGTTACATCCGCGGCGATGCGCGCGACTACGACGAGTGGGCTACGCTCGGCTTGCCCGGCTGGGACTATCGCTCCGTGTTGCCCTATTTTCGCAAGGCGGAACATCAGCAGCGCGGTGCCTCCGAGTTCCACGGTGCCGGCGGGCCCTTGCATGTCGAAGATCTTCGACACCGAAATATTTTGAGCGAGGTGTTTGTCGAGGCTGCCGTCGAACTGGGTTATCCGCGCAATGACGACTTCAACGGCGCCACGCAACAGGGCTTCGGACCTTATCAGGCGACGCTGATCGCGGCGCGGCGTTGCAGCACCGCCGTGGCTTATCTCGGCGCGGCGCGACGCCGCAGCAATCTCGAGATCCGCACGCGAGCGATTGCGCTGCGAGTCATTCTCGAGGGCGGACGCGCGACCACGCTCGAATACCAACGCGGCTCCGCGAGGTACCAGATCCGGGCGCGGCGTGAGCTGCTGCTTTGTGGCGGTGCGATCGCGTCACCGCAACTGCTCATGTGTTCGGGTATCGGCCCGGTCGATGAGCTCGAGCGCGCCGGGATCAAGGTCGAGTTGGCACACCCCGAGGTGGGTAAAAACCTGCAGGATCATCTCGATTACTGCACTCTGCAGAAGAGTTCGCGCGCCGTGACCTATGATTTCGGTCTCTTCGAAGAAGCGCTTGCCGGGCTTCGTTATTTCGTGACTCGCAGCGGCCCGGGCGCTTCGAATATCGCAGAGACGGGTGGTTTTTTCCGCTCGAAGCTGGCGAACGATGAGCGTGCCGATTTGCAGTTTCATTTCGTCCCGGCGCAGCTCGATGATCACGGACGCAACAAGTTGCCTGGCCACGGCTATACCCTGCACGTCTGTTACCTGCGGCCGCAGAGCCGCGGACACATTGGTTTGCGTTCGGCGTCAATGCTCGATGCACCTCGTATCCATGCCAATTATTTGAGCGTAGCGGCGGACCTTCGACATCTCGCCGAGGGTGTGCGCGTATCGCGCGAGATTTTTGCCGCGCGCGCATTTGCCGACTATCGCGGTCGCGAGATATTTCCGGGCGCCGATATCCGCAGCGATGCCGAACTCGATACGGCGATCCGCGCCAAGGCCGAGTCGATCTACCACCCGGTGGGTACCTGCCGCATGGGTGCCGATGCCAATGCGGTGGTCGATGCCGAGTTGCGCTTGCGCGGCGTCGCGGGTCTGCGCGTGGTTGACGCGTCGGTGATACCGCGCTTGATCGGTGGCAACACTAATGCACCAACCATCATGATCGCGGAAAAAGCCGCGGCTTTGCTGAAGTCGGCGAATTGAGCGCAGCCGTTTCCAGGCCTTTCGCAGGGCTCTCGCCCGATGCCGTGCTCGAGGCCGTCGAATCTTTGGGTATGGATTGCGACGGCCGTCTGTTCGCTCTCAATTCCTACGAAAATAGGGTGTATCAGGTAGGTTCATCGACGCACGGCATGTTGGTGCTCAAGTTTTATCGACCCGCACGTTGGAGTGATGCGCAGATTCTTGAAGAGCTCGAGTTCGGTGCGGAACTCGCGAGCGCTGAGCTACCGGTCGCGGCCGCGCTCAGCATCGGTGATCGACTGCTGCACCAGCGGGCGGGGTTGCGATTTGCGGTATTTCCCCGCCTTGCCGCGCGCCCAGTCGAGATCGACAGTCGCGGCTCGCTCGAGCTCGTCGGGCGCACGCTCGGGCGCATGCACGCGGTCGGCGCGCGCCGACGCTTCTTGCACCGACCCGTCCTCAACAGCGATCGCCTTGGTTGGCAGGCACGCGATGCCCTGCTCGCTTCGCGCTTTCTCGAAGAAATGACGCGCTTGGGCGCGCTCGATGCCTCGCTCATCGACAAGTACGCGGAAGTCTCGGCCGAGTTGTTGGAGACGGTCGACGACAAGATCGAACAAGCAGGGCCCGTCGGCCAGATTCGTTTGCACGGCGATTGTCATCTTGGCAACGTGTTGTGGAACGAGCGTGGTCCGGTGTTCGTCGATCTCGACGATTGCATGAGTGGCCCGCGCGTGCAGGATCTGTGGATGTTCCTCTCCGGCTCGTTGGACGAACGGCGTGGTCAGTGGCAAGAACTTGCCGCGGGATATCGCGAGTTTCACCATATCGACACCGATGAGTTGCTGCTCATCGAGCCGTTGCGGGCGCTGCGGATGGTGCATCACTCGGCGTGGATCGCGACCCGTTGGGATGACCCTGCGTTCCCCAAGGCATTTCCCTGGTTCACGAGTCCGCGTTTCTGGCAGGAGCATGTGAGCGATCTCTGGCAGCAGCTCGAGGTACTGCGCAGTGGGGAATACGCCGATCTAGAGGCGGGTTCGCGCCGCACCTGAGATCGATCTCATTGGTTATTCTTTGGACGCAGTGGTGCTGCGAGTCAGCAGCTGCAGCTCTCGACGACGATAGTCGAGGATGAAGGTGTCGAGTACACCGATTACGTCCATGCCGATCAACAGGGCCGGCTCCTCGAGCATGCCCCAGTGATCAAAGATATAAAGATCGAGGAAATTGATCCGCGCGTTCTGGATTCGGACGTTGCCGAGGCGGACGGTAGGCACGGCGAGATTGGTGCCTTCCTGCACATCGCCCGTCACGCCGATCACGCCTTCGTTGCGGGCATCGAGTCCGCGCCGGCGCGCTGCCGCCAGGGCGCTGCGCAAGGTCAGATTGCCCATGGTCTGCTGCGCGCCGGTATCGATGATCGCTTTGGCTTTGACCGGGCCGACCCAAGCTTCGACCCAGGGGACTTCGCGCGCCGCAAATTTGACCGGGATGGTCGAGAAGCCGGGTGGCGCAGGCTGACTTTTGGAGCGAGTGATCTCGATGCGGTCTTTGCGAAATTCCACGTGGATACGTCGATCACGCAGCATGCGTGTGGCCAGTACGCCATCGGCCCCGCCAAATGCGTCGTCGACCAATACCAGGCGCTGATTTTCGGTCAAAAAATCGCCGATCTCGATCTGTCGCGATTTGACGACCGGAACCTGCGAGCTGCCCGTAGTGCCGCGCAAGAGCACCGGGCGCGAGTGGCCCGGATCCAGCGACAACAGATTCGCCGCACCGTGGGTGAGGGCTGATGTGGTGGCACCGGTATCGAGAACCAACCGCAACGGACCTTGACCGTTGACATACACGGGCGCCCAGATCCGCCCGATGCGATCACGCAGGGTGGGTGCCACGTACTTGGGTTCGGCCGCAGTGACCACGACTTCAGCGATCTGCGGACTTTCGGCGTGAGCGCTCGCGGCCAGTAGCACACCGCTCGCGATGACGCCTCGCGACAGCGCGAATACGGCGCAGGTGCCAGCGATTAGTGCGCGGAGGCGTTTCACGCGATTGCACGCATCAGGCGAGGTCGCGCAGCAGACGATGTGCGCAGCAGGTGATATTGCGCATCAGAGGACCGCCACGACCTGGATTTCGACTTTCAGTGTGGGCGTGGCGAGTTGCGCTTCGACCGTAGCGCGCGCCGGCTTGGCTTCGGGATGTACCCATTCGTCCCATACGAGATTCATGCTCGCAAAGTTTTCGATATCGGTCAGGTAGACCGTGGCACTGACGATTTTTTCTTTGCTTCTGCCGGCTTTGGCGAGCAGATCGTCGATCTGTTCGAGTGCCTGCCGAGTCTGATCTTCGACTTCGCGCAAGGGTCTGTTGGCTACCTGACCGGCGAGAAACACGAAGCCATTGGCGACCACGGCTTGGGACATGCGCTTGCCGGATTCGATACGTGTGATCATGCAATCATCCTCGATAGTCAGGTTGGACCGTCACATGCTTTATCCTAAGCCCATGACCAGGACATTTGCCACGGCTACCAGCCGCCAAACAAAAGTTTTCTTTGGGGTGTTTGTGCTGCCCGTGCTTGCTGCACTGGCGCTCGGCGGTGGCCAGCCGGCCGCGGCGGCAGCAGCTGCGATCACTTGGGTGGCCGAGCCCGCGCGCTTCACCGATCCGCAGCGACGCGAAAAACTGGCGCGCGCCTTTCCGGCCATCGACCAGAACATCGCCGATTTTTTGCGCCGCGAGAAAGTCCCTGGCGCCGCCTGGGGGGTGGTGATCGACGGTGAGCTCGTACACGTCGGTGTTTCAGGTCTGCGCGATGTGGCGGGTGGTGCCCCGGTCAAGCCCGACAGCGTGTTTCGTATTGCCTCCATGACCAAAAGTTTCACGGCGATGGCGATCTTGCAGCTGCGCGATACCGGCGAGTTGTCGCTCGAGGACCCCGTCGAAAAATATCTGCCGGAGCTTCGACAACTGCGCTACCCGACTGCGGACTCGCCGCGCATCACGCTGCGTCACTTACTGATGCACGCCGGGGGTTTTCCCGAAGACAACCCATGGGGTGATCAGCAGCTGGCCATCTCCGAAGCGCGCTTCGACGAGTTATTGCACGAGGGCATCGCGTTTTCGAATTCGCCGGGTATCGCCTATGAATACTCCAACTACGGCTTCGCATTGCTCGGTCGAGTGGTGAGCCGCGTGTCGGGTATGCAGTACAAGGACTACGTGCAGCGGCAGATCCTGCGGCCACTCGGCATGCGTTCCACCACGCTCGAGCCGCAAGCGGTGCCGCCCACGCGACTCGCGCTCGGTTATCGCCGCGAAGACGATCTCTGGAATCTCGAGCCGCAGCTGGCCGACGGCGCCTTCGGCGCAATGGGGGGCATGCTCACTTCGCTCGATGATCTGGCGCGCTATGTGGGACTTTTTCTCGATGCATGGCCGCCGCGTGACGGTGCGGCCAAACCGCCGCTGTCCCGCGCATCGCTGCGGGAGATGCAGCAGCTGTGGCGAGCGCGTCCGACGGTTGTTACGCGCAGCGCTGCAGGCGCCATCGCGCTCAATTCGGGTGGCTATGGTTACGGTCTGCGCATTTCGCAGAGTTGCGATTTCGGACATATCGTTGCGCACAGCGGCGGCCTACCGGGCTTCGGTTCGCAGATGCGCTGGTTGCCGGAATACGGCGTCGGGCTGATTGCGTTCGGCAACAGGACCTACACCGGATGGGGTGGGGTGTTCGACGATGCCCTGGCAGCGCTGCAACAGACCGGGGGTCTGCTACCACGCGAGGTACAGCCGGCGCCTGCCTTGCGTGAAGCCCGTAGCGGCATTAATTCTTTGATCAACGGCTGGGATGATGCACTTATCGAGCGACTCGCAGCCATGAATCTTTTCCTTGATCGCTCCGAGGATCGTCGTCGTGCCGAATTTGCCAAGCTGCGCGAGACCTTGGGACGCTGTCGTGAGCGGCCCGGCTATCTTTACAGCGAGAACGCGCTGCGCGGTGACTGGGTGCTCGACTGTGAACGGGGCATGGCGCAGGTGTCAGTGACCCTCGCGCCGACTGTACCGCCGGGTGTGCAGCATCTCGAACTGCGGGCGCTGCCGCCGGGTGCGGATATCGCCGCGGTTACTGGTCTGCCGCCGCGCGCTTGTCCGCGCTAGGCGCCGCTCGCCGAGAGCACCCGAGGCTCGAGACCCGCGCTGCGCAGCGCCGCGAGTAAAGTCTCGGTGTGTTCGGCGTCACGTGTTTCGACGGTGAAGTCGAGATCGGCGCCTTTGGCAGGCACATCGAGAAAGAGTCGGTGGTGCGCCACTTCGATGATGTTACCCCCGGCATCGCCGATGACGCCCGCGATACGCGCCAAGGTGCCTGGCTGATCGGCGCTCTCGAAACGCAGCGTGACGAGGCGGCGTTCGCGCACGAGCTGACGCTGGAGCACGATGGCGAGCAGTCGCGTGTCGATGTTGCCGCCGCAGAGCACGAGGCCAACCTTGCGGCCTTTGAATTTGTCGGGATGTGCGAGTACGGCGGCGAGCCCCGCGGCGCCTGCGCCTTCAACCACGGTTTTTTCGATCGCGATCAAAAGACTGATGGCGCGTTCGATGTCGGCTTCGTCGACCAGCAGTACTTCGTCGATCTGGGCCGCGATGAGCTCGCGGGTGATCCGTCCGACGTTACGCACGGCGATGCCCTCGGCAATGGTCTGCGTGCCGAACTCCATGGGCTCGCCGCGAATCGCCGCATACATGCTCGGAAAAGATCGGGTCTGTACACCGAGCATTTGCATCGAGGGTTTGATGCTTCGAGCGGCGACGGCCATGCCGGCGAGCAGTCCGCCGCCGCCCACCGGTACGCAGAGGCAATCAAGATCAGGCTGATCTTCGAGCATCTCGAGCGCCACTGTGCCTTGGCCGACGATGATGTCCTCATCGTCGTAGGGATGTACGAAGACCAGGTTCTCGCGCCGCGCGATCTTGTGGGCGTGGTCCTCGGCTTCGGCGAGTTGCTGACCATGCAGCACCACCCGTGCGCCCAGCAACCTCGTCTGCTGAACTTTGTTGAAGGGCGTGTTGACCGGCATGATGATGGTTGCCGGGATGCCGAGCCGCGAGGCGTGATGCGCTACCCCTTGCGCATGGTTGCCCGCAGACATGGCGATTACGCCGCGGCGTCGTTGGTCTGCATCGAGTCGCGACAACTTGCAGAGCGCGCCGCGTTCCTTGAACGAGGCCGTGAATTGTTGATTTTCGAATTTGAGGTAGATCTCGGCACCGGTGATGGCCGACAGGGTCTGCGAGCGCAGGCAGGGGGTGCGAATGATCCGCCCCTGCAGCAGGGCTGCAGCCACGCGAATCCGTTCGATGGTGACGGTCATGACAAAATGATACCCGTTTAGCCCGCGTACAACAGAGTAAAGTCCCCGGCGAGGATTTCCGCATGAATTCCACCATACCGTCTCGCTTCGAACGATGGCAGACCTCGACGCTCGCGCCGTTTCGCTATCGCGTGTTCGCGGTGTTCTGGTGGGCGTCGTTGGCATCCTCGTTTGGCAGTCTGATCCAGACGGTGGGTGCCTCCTGGCAGATGGCGCTGATCGCGCCCGCTGCGGACGACGTTGCCCTGGTGCAAGCCGTCGGTGCGCTGCCATTTTTCTTTCTGTCGCTGATCGCCGGCGCACTCGCCGATAATTACGATCGGCGCCTGCTGATGCTCGCTTCGCAAATTTTGGCGCTGACGGCCTCGTTGGCGCTGGCCTTGCTTGCATCCTTCGGCCAGATCACCCCCGCCGCATTGCTGGTGTTGACGTTTTTCATTGGCTGCGGGGCCGCGGCGTTTGCGCCGGCGTGGCAGGCGTCGATCGGCGAGCAAGTTCCGCGCGAATCGATTCCGGCGGCCGTGATGGCCAATGCCATGGGTTTCAATCTGGCGCGCAGTGTGGGTCCCGCAGTCGGTGGTGTCATTGTGGCGACAGCAGGCGCGGGCGTCGCGTTCGCCATCAACGCCGTGTCGTACATCGGACTGATCGCTGCTTTACTTTGGTGGCGTCTGCCGAAACCGCAGCGCGAGTTACCGCCCGAGCCGCTGGCGTCGGCGATCGCGGCCGGTATCCGCTACGTACGACTGTCACCTAATTTGACCGCCATCATGTTTCGCTCGGTGTTGTTCACCGTACCGATCTCGGCTGTGCCGGCGCTCATGCCGGTCGTTGCCCGCGATTTGCTCGGCGGTGGTGCGCCGACTTACGGGGTACTGCTCGGTGGTTTTGGTGTGGGTGCGATGCTCGGCGCGCTCTCCAGCGCGGCCTTTCGCGCGCGATTTTCCAGTGATCTTTTATTGCGTGGCCTGTGTGCGGTAGCCATGGTGGCTACCGTCGCCATCGCGAAAAGTCCGTGGGCGGCGACGACCTTGATCGCGCATGTGATCGCGGGCTTCGTCTGGACGCTCGGTCTCGCCAATTTCAACATTGCCGTGCAGTTGTCCTCGCCGCGCTGGGTAACGGGCCGTACGCTGGCGACGTATCAAACGTTCGCCTTCGCGGGCATGGCTGCTGGCGCGTGGCTGTGGGGGCATCTCGCCACGGGCATCGGTTTGCGCGAGACGCTGCTGGTTGCCGGCCTGTCGTCGCTCAGCACTTTTGCGGTGGCGCGCTGGTCGCCGGTGTCGGTTGCGCGTTCAGGCTCACTCGATCCGCATGTCACGGCCACCTTGCAAGCGCCGCGCGTCGAATTGCACGAGTCCGCGGGGCCGATCGTGGTCACGCTCGAGTATCGTGTGCCGGAACAGAACGCCGCACGCTTCGTGGCCGTGGTCAATGAATTGGGACGTATTCGGCGGCGCGACGGCGCACGCGATTGGTCCGTCTGTCAGGACCTCGACCAGCCCACGCTCTGGGTGGAGCGTTTCGAAAGCCCGACCTGGATCGACTATCTGCGTCGACAGACGCGCCCGACGCTCGCTGATCAAGAAATTCGCCAACGCCTGCTCGGCATCATCGAGGGCGAGCGGGGCAGCGTTCGTCGGTACATCGAACGTCCGCCGGGCGCCGAGCCGTTAGGCACCGCAAGCTCACGCCCCGAACCTCTCGACGACACCGTCAGTCACGGTTAAAAGCGCGGCACCGTCGCGGCGCTGGGTGATCGCCGGTTTCAGCCTTCGTCAACGTCGCGGCCGGAGACGATCCGCGGCAGCGTGAGGGCGGCGAGTGCAGCCACCAGTAACAGTGGTGCAATCATCAAAGAAAAAGACCACTGCCAACCGATGCTGCCCACCGCAAGGGGCACGAGCGCCGGGAACAGTGCAAAGCCCACCGTCAGCGGTGCCGAGCCGCAGGCGGCATAGGCGGTGGTGCGCATGCGCGTCGGATAAAGATCGGTGAGCAGGGCGCCGACGACGGCGTTACTGCCGTAGAAAAATGCGCCAGTGAGTCCGTACAGCGCGAGATCTTGCCAGCGCGCTTGCGGGATCCACATCAGCGCCACGAGAGCGATGGCGCCGAGTACGGTCCAAAGCGCGAAGGTGTCGCGCCGCGGCATGCGGTATTCGCCCACCCAGGCCGCAGCGAGATAACCAAAAATGGCGATACCGTTGGAGAGTCCGACCAGCTGTGCGGCCTCGGCCTGACTGTAGCCGCGCACGGTGATGAAGTAGGTCGGAAAGAAAAACGCCGTCCCTGCGTAGGCGCAGCCAAAGGCAAAAAACAGCACGATGGAACCGAGGGAGCGGCGTCGGTAGGGTGCCGAGAAGAGCTCGCGCAGCAAACCGAAGTCGATCCCCTTGGCGCTGCTGCGGTTCGCCGCAACTTGCTCGAAGCGCTCGCTCTCGGGCAGACGCCAGGCTATCAGAAAGGCGATGGGCACAACAGCGAAGCCAATCAAAAAAATCGAACGCCAGCCACTCGACTCGAGTAATGGGGCTGCGAGCATGGCTGCCAAAAACCAGCCGAGCGGATAGCCGCATTGCAGCACGCCCATCAGCATGCCGCGATGACGGGCCGGTGCCGACTCGGCCACGTACGCTGCCGTGATCGGCGCGAGACCGGCGGCGACGCCGAAGGCGAGGGCGCGCAATATCGTGAGCTGGGTGAGGTCGGTCACGAAGCCATGCAGACCGACGAAGAGGGCCGAGAGCGCGAGCAAGCCGGCGAGAGTCCAGCGTCGGCCCCAGGCGTCTGCTGCGAGACCGGCGAGAATCACCATGAATGCAGCGGCGATGAAGCCTGCCGTCAGGATGAGGCCGATCACTTCGAGGCTCACCTGATACTCGGCGATGATGCCGGGGATGGCGTAACCGAACAGCGACTGATCGAGATTGCTCATCGTCCAGGCGAAGAGGCTGAAGACGAGCACCGTGACCCAAGTTTTTTGACTGTTGCTCATGGCTACGATGGTAACGCCTTTGCTGCGCCAGATCGCGCTTGGGTTAAGCTTACCGGCATGGCAACAGAATCCGCTTCGCTCGCAGAGCGCTGGTTTGCAGCCTATGCCGATGACCATCGGCATCCGGTCAATCAGCAGTTGCACGTCATTTGTGTGCCGGCGATCGTCTGGTCGATATTTGCGATTTTGCAGTGCCTACCCGTACCCGAGGTTATGGTCACGGTCTTGGCCGCGATCGGGCTCGAGCAAGGCGCGTGGGCTGCGCTCGCGGCGGCGGCGGTGCTCTTTTGGTTGTGGCTCTCGTTGCCGCTTGGAATCGGCACCGCCGTACTCGCGGCACTTTGTTGTTGGGTGAATGCATCGATCCTGCAGAGCTTTGGAGACTTTGTGCTGCTGATCGCCGGCATCGCGGTATTCGTGCTGGCTTGGATCGGCCAGTTCGTCGGCCACGTGGTCGAGGGACGCCGACCGAGTTTTTTCACTGACCTCGTTTATTTGTTGATCGGTCCTCCCTGGGTGCTCGCCAAGGCTTATCGCCTGGTCGGACTCGAGCGGTAACAGACAGCCTTTTGAATTTTCGGAGTTTGTCGATGATCTCAACACTGCGTTCTGGTTTCTTTGTTCTGCTCGGGGCCTGCATGCTCGCGGTCTCGAGCGGGGTGGCGGTCGCTGACGATTCGCTGTTGCGTTTCGTCGAGTCGCGGCGCGCGATTGATCGAGCGGTCGCGCTCGAGATCTGGAACTGGGCTGAGGTTGGCTATCAGGAGGAACAGACGAGCGCGCGATTGCAAAAAGAATTGCGTGACGCGGGTTTCTCGGTTCGTGCAGGGGTCGCCGATATGCCCACGGCTTTCGTCGCCGAATATGGCAGCGGCAAGCCGGTGATCGCGATTTTGGCCGAGATGGACGGGCTGCCGGGCGTATCTCAGGCGGCGGTTCCCGAGCGCTCGCCGTTCCGCGGCCGGATTTCCGGGCACGCCTGTGGTCATCATCTTTTCGGCACGGGTTCGACCTCGGCCGGTATCGCTGTCAAAAATTGGCTGCTCGCCAACAAGCGCACGGGCACGATCCGTGTTTATGGCACGCCTGCCGAAGAGGGCGGTGCAGGCAAGGCCTATATGGTGCGCGCCGACTTATTCAACGATGTCGATATCGCGCTGCATTGGCATGCGGGCGGTCGCAATGTCGTGACCAACGAACCGTCGCTTGCCAACAAGAGTGCCAAATTTCGTTTCAATGGCGTGGCAGCTCATGCTGCGGGCGCGCCGGATCGCGGTCGTTCGGCACTCGATGGCGTCGAAGCCATGAATTACATGGCCAATTCGCTGCGCGAGCACATGCCCGATGATGCGCGGGTGCACTACATCATCACCCGCGGGGGCGATGCGCCGAATGTGATGCCGGAATTTGCCGAAGTGTATTACTACGTGCGACATCGCAATCCCATGGTGATGGCCGAACTCTTCGATCGCCTTGTGCGAATTTCCGAGGCGGCGGCGCTGGGGACCGGAACTTCGGTCAAGCACGAAGTGATCCACGGCGCCTACAGTCTGTTGCCCAACGATGTGCTGGCGGCGCTCGTCGATGAAAAATTACGCAAAGTGGGTGGTGTTCAATGGGATGCGAACGAACAGGCGTTCGCGGCAAAGATTTCGACCACCTTTGCCAAAACCGACCTCGGCCTCGGCTCCGAACGCGAAGTGCAACCGATTGGGGCGCGGATGTCGTTCGGCTCGACCGACGTGGGTGACGTGAGTTGGAGTGTGCCCACCACCGGCTTCAGAACGGCGACTTGGGTGCCGGGTACGCCCGCGCACTCGTGGCAGGCCGTTGCCGCAGGTGGCATGAGCATCGGCCTCAAAGGTATGGAAAACGCCAGCAAGGTGCTCGCCTTGACCGCGGTCGACCTGCTGTCTCGCCCTGAATTGATCGGCGCCGCCCGTGCCGAGTTCGAACGTCGACGCGGGCCTGATTACCGTTACGCGAGTGCCGTGGGTGATCGCGCGCCGCCGCTCGATTATCGGTGCTGAGCCTTCGAGGTCCTGGTCATGAATATCCCGTTCGCAAACCGCCGGCTGCTGGCGTTATCGGTGCTATTTTCTTTGGGTTTGATCAGTGCCGCGGCGCTGGCACAGTCGCCGTCGCAGGCTGCCGGCTCTGAGCGGCGCTGGGTGATCATCGTCGACAGCGGCAACCAGGCTGGCGAGATCGTCGAATCCTGCGGCACGGCACGCGATTGCAAGCTGCGCTATATCTTCAAAGATAACGGGCGTGGACCGGAAATCCTCGAGCGCATTCGCTATGCCGCCGACGGCACGCTGGAGCGCTATGCCGCGACCGGCGAGAGCACCTTTGGTTCGTCGGTCGACGAGCGCTTCGCGAGCAAGAACGGGCGTGCACAGTGGCAGTCGACCGCCGAGCGAGGCAGCACCGATGCAGCCGCAGGCAAACTCTATCTGCCACTGCAAGGCAGCGGGATAGTCTATGAGGCGATGGCGCGGTTGACTGCCGGCGGCAAGACGCTGGCCATGTTGCCGACTGGCGAGGTCACGCGCCGTACGCTCACGACGCTGGCCTTGGGTGAGGGTGAGCAACGACGCGAGCTCGAACTCGTCGCGTTCAGTGGTCTCGGGCTGACACCGGACTTTGTGTGGATCACCCGCGGTGCGCTGCCGCAAATCTTTGCTTATGTGATTCCGGGCTATTCCGTGACTGTGCCGGCGGGGTTCGAGGGCCTGAGCGCGCGGCTCATCGAGGCACAAAAGACCGCGGAGAATCAGCTGCTGGCAGGTTTCGCGGCGCGCTTGTCGGCGCCGCTCGAGGGACTCAGCGTGATTCGTAACGCGCGTCTTTTCGTCAGCGAGCGCGCGCGGCTGCGCGACGGTCTGCACGATGTCTACATTCTGCGTGGACGTATTTCTTCCATCCAGCCGGCCGGAGCGGGTAGGGAGGCTACACAGCCGGTACGTGAGTTGGATGCGGGCGGGCGAGTCATGTTGCCCGGACTCTTTGACATGCACGCGCATGTCGGTCGCTGGGAGGGCGGTCTCAATCTGGCGACCGGCGTCACCACGGTCCGCGATTTGGGTAACGACAATCCGACGGTGCAGCAGATCATTGATGAAACCGCTGCAGGAACCGTTTTCGGTCCGCAAATCGTGCCTACAGGGTTTCTCGAGGGCGAGAGCCCCTACAGTGCGCGAAATGGCTTCGTGATCAGCACGCTCGATCAAGCCAAGCGCGCGGTCGATTGGTACGCGGCGCATGGCTATCCGCAGATCAAGATCTACAACAGCTTTCCGCGCGAGCACCTGCGCGCAACCGTCGCGTACGCCCATGAGCGCGGTCTGCGCGTGAGTGGTCATGTGCCTGCCTTCTTGCGCGCCCGCGATGTGGTTGAGGCGGGCTTCGATGAACTCAATCACATCAACCAGATCATGCTCAATTTTTTGGTTGATGAACGCACTGATACACGTACGCTGCAACGCTTTTACCTGCCGGCCGAGAAGACCGCCGGGCTCGATTTCGAGGGATCCGCGGTACGCGAGTTCATCGATTTGCTGAAAGCGCGCGGCACGAATATTGACCCCACGCTGACCACTTTCGATTTTTTGCGGCAGCGCGACGGTGAGCTGTCAGCCGCCTATGCGGCGATTGCCGATCACCTGCCTGTGACTTTGCAGCGCGGTCTGGTCAGCGGCGGCATGAAAATTCCGAACGAGCGGGTGCACGCGCTCTACAACCGCTCCTATGCGCGCATGATCGACTTCGTCGGCCGTATGCATCGCGCAGGGATTCCGCTCGTGGCGGGCACTGATGCGATCGCGGGGTTCACGCTGCAGCGCGAGCTTGAGCTCTACGTGCAGGCTGGTATTCCGGCAGCTGAGGTGCTGCGGATTGCCACCTGGAACGGCGCCAAGTACAGCCGAGTACTCGCGGACCGGGGCAGCCTGGAGGTGGGCAAGCTCGCCGATCTCATGCTCGTCGACGGTGACCCGACACAGGACATCGCCGCGATTCGCAACGTGGCGCTGGTCGTCACTCAGGGCCGCAGCATCGATCCTGCCGCCGTATTTCGCGAGCTGGGCATCAAGCCTTTTGTTGCCACGTCGCCGCGTTGGGAAAAAACGGGCCGCTGAGCGCAGGCCGCCTCTGCGGGCTGTCCCGACTTAGGGTTTGTCGGCCGGTTTCGGCGTCGAGGGCGCGACTTTCTTTGTGGTGCCCGTCGGTTTGGCGGCACCGGCCGGCGTGAAGCTGAACTTTTGACCGGCGACCGCTGCCTCGTACATCAGGCCGCCCTTGGCGATGGTGAACACGGCGAAGCCACGGTAGAACTCGCCCGTGGTCGTGGCGTCTTTCTTGCCGCCCGCCACGCCGGCACTGGCGCCGGCGGTGCCCGCTGACGCGTTGGCGCTCGCGGTGATCGCCACGGCGCCCACGCCGGCGCCGAACGTGAACTCGCCACCCGTGAATTCATTAAGCGCGCGCTTGTCTTGCAGGAACACGATCTGGCTATAGGCCTGGCCGCCGGCTTGGAAACCCAAGCTCAACTGCGTGAGCACCACATCGCCGATATAACGGCCCTGTTCATAAACCTTGCCGATGCCGCGCGCACCGCCGACACCGAGCCCGCCTTTGCCGACGGTCGGGAAGATGGCGTAGGCGTAGCTGCGCTCGAAGAATGAACCGCTCTGTCCGGCATTGCGAAAGAGTTCTTTCGTGTCTGCATAGTCGTCGGCCCGGGAGGGTGCGCTGCAGACGAGCGCGGCGGTGGCGGCGATCAGAAGACTGCGAAGTGTGCGATTCATCCTTTAGGCTCTCCGTTACGTTTTGCAACCGTGTTCGGTTGTCGATGGATACGAATGCTAGCGCGTTTGCGGAGCAGTTACACTTCGCGCCCATGAGTACTGAATTCGGCATCGTGATGGAGGCGTCGCCCGGATACACGGCGCGTCTCGCGGGCGACATCGAAGCCATGGGCTTCGACGTTCTGTTGTGTCCTGACACACAAAATCTGAGCCCCGACCCGTTCTCGCAGTTGGCCCTGGCGACGCAAACCACGCGGCGTTTGCGGCTCGGTACGGGCGTGACCAATCCGGTGACCCGCGATGTTGCGGTCACGGCCTGCGCCTTCTCCACGCTGCAGGCCGAGTCGGGCGGACGCATGATTTGTGGTATTGGTCGCGGTGATTCTTCGGCCGCACACATCGGCGCGCGCAACGGCACGACCGCGCAGTTGCGAACCTTTGTCGAGCGGCTCAAGGCCTATACGCGTGGTGAGACCCTCGACCGTGATGGTACGGCATCGCGTATTCGCTGGTACGAGTCGCTACCCGTCGAGCCGATCGTCATCGATATCGCCTGCACCGGGCCGCAGACCATACGCATGGCGGTCGATATGGGCGATCGCGTGAGCTTCGCCGTGGGCAGCGCACCTGAGCGTATTCGTTGGGCGATGGATACTGCGCTCGCGCGACTCGCCGAGACCGCTCGTCCCCGTGAGTCGATCCGCATCGGCGCTTATGTCAATTTGGTCTGTGACCCTGACGAACAGCGAGCGATTCAGCTTGGGCGCATGATTTCCGGGATGGTCGCGCACTTCGCCGGCATGAAAGACGCACCTCTCGATCATCTGCCGCCGCGCCTCAAAGATCTGGCGGCCAAGATGCAGAGCGGTTACGACATGAAGCACCACGCGCAAGAGCAGGGCAGTCATCTCGCGACGGTGCCCGATGATTTCGTCGACTGGTTCTCGATCTGCGGACCGCCGTCAAAGTGTCGAAATCGTCTTGGCGAATTGCTCGCCATGGGCCTCGATCACGTCTATCAACTCGGCGGCTCACCGGTTGCGCATCCGCATGGTCCGCGACAAGAGGCGATGGTGCGCCAGGCGGCGCTTTACGCCAACGAGGTGTTACCGCATTTTCGTTGACAGCGCATCGAGTACTTCGAGCGATACCCGCTCGGCAGATTCGAACGCGGCCTCCATGCCGCGGGCGCTGATGGCGGTGTGCTCACCGCAAAAGAAAAGTCGACCATGTGGGGCGGCCAGCGGACGCGCGAGCTCGACCTGACCCGGACCAAAGATTGCCCAAGTGCCGCCAGCGTAAGGGTCGCGCTCCCAGGAGTGCCAGGCCGCAAGTTCGAGTGCACCGCGCGCTGCCGGGCGCAGTCGCTCGATATCGGCAATGACGATTCGCGCTGCTTCGTCGCGACCGAAGCGATCGAGAAATCGCGCATTGAGCGCGCTGCACCACACGGTGAGGGTGGTCACGGGGCCGCCCTCTGGTCCGTCGCGATTGGCGAGGACCGAGCCGCTTGGCCCATCACTCCAGAACGCCGGGCTCAGGCCGTCGGCCTCCCAGAACGGTCGCTTCGGTATGAGATGAAACTGCGTGATCGGTTTGGCGCCCAAGGTGAGGATCGCGCGCTGTTGGGCTGCGGGTGGCAACGGGTCGATGCGTACATGGCGCAGCACCGGAAAAGGCACGGAGCACACGACCGCGCGAGCGCGGTGCCGAGAGCCGTCGACGGCATGCACGGTGACCCCGTCGTCAACGAGTTCGATGGCCGTGACGCGGCGATCTTCGAGTAGATCGCCGCGTAATCTTTTGGCCATGGCGATCGGCAGCGTCTGATTACCGCCGCGAAATACACCGGTAAAACGCGGCCCTGAACCTTCGCGATTGATGGACTGCCAGTAATCGACGAAGGCGAGTTGCAGCATCGACACGTCGTGGGCGGATTCGGTGCCGTAAGACATGTTGGTCTCGTAGCCGAGCGCGATCTCGCCGTCGGTGGCGCCTTTGCTGCGCAGAAAATCATGGACCGGAACGTCGAATTTGGCATGCGCGGCATCGTGCCAGTTTTCGAGATCATTGAAGGGTCGATGACGACGCAGCATGGCCCGCCCCCACTCCATCGGCAGCAGCTTTTTGTCCGCGCTGCGGAAGGGGTTGCGCGGATGATCCGGCCAGCGTGCCGCCGGGATATGTTCGCCGCCAATGAAAAGTTCCTGTCGATCCGGGAAACGCGCATAGCGCGGTGCCACGTTGACGAGCTCGACGCCATAGCGTGCGCTCGCGGCGATGACGCGGCCGAAAGAGCGCGAGACGATATTGCCGCCGACCTCGGGCTGGCCCGGCAGATCAAAGAGCGAGTACAGGCGCCCGCCGACGCGGTGCCGACCTTCGAGCACGGTGACCTTGAGCCCGTTTTCTTCGAGCGTGAGGGCGGTCTCAAGACCGGAGAGTCCAGCGCCGATGACGATGACATCGGCCACGGTTTCAGGGGTAGGCATCGCTGCCAAGGATAGCGGCCAAGGTGTATCTTGTGCAGCGTCATGCAGCCTCCGCAAACGACGGGCACTTTGTCCAGCGCCGCAGTGCTCGAACTGGCGAGCCTAGTCGGCATCCCTGTGGATGATCACCCGATGGCTGAGCGACTGGTTGCCGGGGCTGTGGCTGCTGCCGCCGCGGTCGGTGCGCTGCGTGCGCGCAGCGTGCAGCGCACCTCGCAAACGCCAGCAGTTGACGGTGAACCTGGCGATTATCTGTCCCTGCTCGAAAAGCTGGCGCCAAAGATTTCTGCGGATCTGGCCCGCGTGCCCGCTCCGATGACGTCGGTCAAAGGTGATCCTTGCGAGCTCGGTCTCGTTACGGTGACTGCGCAACTGGCAGAACGCAGACTGCGCAGTGTCGACTTGCTGCGCGCGCTACTCGAGCGCGCGGACAGTGCCAATCTGCGCACCCGCTGCTTTTTGCGTCTCGAACCGAAGAGTGCTTACGCGCGCGCGGAGCTTGCCGATGCGCTGCTCGATGACGCCTGGCGTCAAGGGCGTACGCCCTCGGCATCGCTGCTCGGTGTACCGCTTGCACACAAAGATATGTTCGATCGCGAGGGTTTCGTCACCAGCTGCGGCTCGCGAGTGCCGGGCGCGGGCATCGCGCGGCGCAGCGCTACCGTGATCGAGCGTCTGGAGCTTGCCGGCGCGGTCACTGTCGGTGCGCTCAACATGGCGGAGTTTGCGCTCGGTGCGACCGGTCACAACGCTGCATTCGGCGACTGCCGTAATCCGTGGAATCCCGATTACATCGCTGGCGGCTCATCGAGTGGTTGTGGTGCGGCGGTCGCCTCTGCGGTTGCCTTTGGCAGTCTTGGCTCGGACACCGGCGGGTCGGTACGCATTCCGGCGGCGGCAAGCGGCGTGTTCGGCTTGAAACCGACCTATGGATTGATTCCGCGTACCGGCAGCATGAAACTCTCACCGTCCATCGATGTCATCGGGCCGTTCGCGCGCAGCGTCGATGATCTTGGCTGTTTGTTGCAGGTGGTCGCGGGTGGCGATGGCGTGGATACGAATTGCTCAATGCGGCCGCTGCCTGACTATCGCCGTGCCGTCGGCAGTGCGACCACGCACGGTGTCGACGGACTCAAGCTGGGCATCCCGCAGAACTATTTCCTTGATGATCTCGATGCCGCGGTGCGCGCAGCCTTCGAGCGTTCGCTGGCACTTTTCGAGGCAGCCGGTGCGCGGTGCGTCGAGGTGCAGATTCCGGCGGTCGAGTGGATGGCTGAACTCAGTCGCGCCGTGGTCTATGCCGAGGCCACTGCGCTGCATGCCTCGAGGTTGCGCGCGCACGCGGCGAGTTACACGCCACAGGTGCGTTTGCGGGCGAGTCTCGGGCTCGCCATACCGAGTACCCTGCATCTCGAGGCGTTACAGTCACGACTCTCCGTGGTCGAAGAAATTCACCGCGAAGTATTTGGTCGTTGCGATCTGTTGCTGACACCGACCTTGCCGATCAGAGTGCCGCGTCGCGACGAAACCGATGTGGGCGCTGGCGCTGATCTTTGGCCGCTCCTCGGCAGGTTGGTGCGCTGCACGGCACCCATCAATTATTTGGGGTTTCCGGCGCTCAGCATGCCGGCAGGGTTTGATGAGCGTGGCCTGCCGATCGGCATGCAGTTGGTGGCCGCGCCGTTCGCCGAGACCGCCCTGCTGCGCGCTGCGGCGGTCCACGAACTTTCTGCATCTAGGTATTCTTCCGTACATACGGCGGGGGCGGGCGTTGCTACGCTCGCCGCTGTGGACTGATCACCTTCCCCCTCCGATCGGGCCACACCAAGATAGCCCCGCTTCCCGCGGGGCTTTTTTGTATCCTTCGACGTTGCGATGTTTGGCCTGACTCCTGACGATTTTCCCGAAGCTTGGCGTGCCGAGGCCGCCCATGTGTTCGCCTGCAGCAGCTTCATCGCCGAAAGTTTTGCGCGCGATTCGCAGTTGGTGCCGGACTTGCTACGCGAGGGTGCGCTGGTCGAGCTGCGACGCGCAGGCGGACAGCTGTGTTGGCCACAGGGTGCCGAACCGCCGACCATCGAGACCGCCGAGGGCGAATGGCAGGCGTGGTTGCGCCGGTGGCGGCGACGCGAGATGGTGCGCATCGCGTGGCGCGATCTGAACGGACGCGCCGGGATCGAAGAAACGCTCGAAGATCTTTCGGCCTTTGCCGATGACGCCGTGAATGCGGCGATGCGTGTCGCTTGGCAGTTGACCGCGCAGCGCTACGGAATGCCGCAATATGCCGATGGCGCACCGATGCCGATGGTGGTGGTCGGCATGGGCAAGCTGGGTGGCCGCGAGCTCAATTTTTCGTCGGATATCGATCTGGTATTTCTGTTTCCGGGCTACGGCGAGACGGTGCATGCGGCGCCCGTGAGTCACGACGAGTTTTTCGTCCGACTCGGTCAGGCGTTGTTGCGATTGCTGGCGACGGTAACGGTCGATGGCTTCGTGTTCCGCGTGGACATGCGCTTGCGTCCCTTCGGCGATTCCGGTCCGCTCGCCTGCGGTTTTTCGGCCTTCGAAGATTATTTGCTGCAACACGGCCGCGACTGGGAGCGCTATGCCTGGGTCAAGGCGCGCCCCATCACAGCGACCGCGGCATACGCCGAACTCTACGAGTCTGCGGTCAGGCCGTTTGTTTATCGTCGTTACCTCGACTTCGGAGTTTTCGAGTCGCTGCGCGAGATGAAGCAACTGATCGAAAAGCAGATCGCGCGCAAAGATCTCGTCGATCACCTCAAGCTGGGACCTGGCGGCATCCGCGAAATCGAGTTCATCGTGCAGGCGATGCAGCTGATTCGCGGCGGTCAGGATCGTCGTTTGCAGGGTCCGCGGCTATTCGAGATTCTGCCGCAACTCGCGCGCAGCAAGTTGCTTCGACCCCAGGTGGTGAAGGAGCTCGATGCCGCGTATCGATTTTTGCGCACGCTCGAAAATCGGTTGCAGATGCTGGCCGATGCACAAGTGCATACCTTGCCCACGGAGCCCGATGCGCAGGTTCGACTCGCCCGCGCCATGGGTCATACCGATTGGCCGCCGCTGTTGCGCGACTATCGTCATCACGCGGCGCATGTGCAGCGCGCGTTCAATGCACTCGTGTTCTCACCGGTGGGTGGCGATGACGAAATCGTTCCGGCGAGCGCTCGCAGCACGACTGCCACTCATGCTGATGTGGCGCAACATGCCAGCGCTTTTACCGTGGTGCTCGATGAGGCCAGCACCGCGGCCGGGCTTGCCGCAATGCTCGCCGAGAGTGGCGTTGCCCAGGCTACGGAGCTCGCCCGGCTGTTCGTCGACTTTCGTGATAGTGGGCCGATCCGCAGACTCGATGTGACCGGTCGACGCCGACTCGAGCTGTTGCTGCCGCAATTGTTTGCGGCGATCGAGTCTGATGACGACATCCTCGTCATGGCTCGCAGACTGCTGCGCGTGCTCGAAGCCATCGGCGGTCGCAGCGCCTATTTTGCCCTCCTCAATGAAAACCCGGCGGCTCGGACGCGGTTCGTCACGGTCTGTCGCGGCGGGGATTTTCTGGTGCAGCAGCTTGCCGCGCACCCTCTGTTGCTCGATGAGTTGCTCGATGAGCGGGCCCTCACCGAACCCCCGGGTCGTGTCGAACTGGCAGCCGATCTCGAAGATCGACTCGCGCGCGTCGATCAGCATGATCCTGAGCGCCTGGTCGAGGCGCTTGCGCAGTTCAAGCGCGCGGCGGTATTTCGCGTGGCCATTGCCGATCTCTCGGGCAGTTTGCCGCTGATGCGGGTGTCTGATCGCCTCACCGACATTGCCGAGCTGATCGTCGAGCGGGCGATGCAACAGGCGTGGCAGCAGATGACCGAGCAGTTCGGCGTGCCGAGTTGCCGCGTCACCGAAGAATCGCCACCGCGCACTGTCGAGGTCTGCGCCGTAGGTTACGGCAAGCTTGGTGGTATCGAGCTCGGTTACGGCTCGGATCTCGATCTGGTGTTTTTGCACGACTCTGAGGGTGCAGTGCAGGAAACTTTCGGCGAGCGCCCGCTCGACAACCAGATTTTCTTTGTTCGCCTGGCGCAGCGTATCGTGCATATTTTGACCGTGCACTCGGCGGCCGGTCGGCTTTACGAGGTCGATGTGCGACTGCGGCCGAGCGGCAAAGGCGGCATGCTGATCACGCAGATCGCGAGTTTCATCGAGTATCAGCGCAGTGAGGCTTGGACCTGGGAACATCAGGCGTTGCTGCATGCGCGGGCAGTGGCCGGCGCGCCGGCGTTGCGGGCGCGCTTCGAATCTACGCGTGTCCGCATCCTCGGAGAGTTCGTGCGTCGCGAGCAGCTTCGTGAAGAGGTCAGCTCGATGCGCGAGCGGATGCGCCGCGAACTGTCGAAATCCCGCGATGGGCAGTTCGATCTCAAACAAGACCGCGGCGGCATTGCCGATATCGAGTTTTTGGCGCAGTACTGGGCCTTGCGTGAGGGCGACCGATACCCCGCGGTGGTGATGTTCTCCGATACCATCCGTCAGCTCGAGACGCTGGCCTCCGGCGATCTCGTGTCGCAGGCCACGGTCGATGTGCTGACGCAGGCTTATCGGGCGTATCGCCGCCGCAATCACCACCGCTCACTGCGCGAACAAAGCGGTCTGATTGCGCGTAGTGAATTTGCGGCGGAGCGGGCTGCCGTGGCGCGGATATGGGATGAGACGTTCACGGGCACGGCAGCGTCAGCGGTATAATCGCGCCGCAACGCAGGGATCAATATGTCCAGCAAACCGCTCATCCAACCGAATGCACAAAATCAATATCAGGTGACGGTCGAAGATTTGCCGCTCGCCTGTCCGATGCCGGAGATGCAATTGTGGAACTCGCATCCGCGCGTCTATTTGCCCATCGAAAAAACCGGCTGGGCCAAATGTCCCTACTGCGGCGCCGAGTACACGCTGCAGCACTGAGGCGGATCGCCGCGCTGGTGGTCGGCAGTTTGCTGACCGTGTGTGCGCCGCTGCTGGTCGCGAGCCTCGCGGCAACGGTTGCAGCGTCAACCGACACCGCGGCCAAAGCCGCCGTGCCCAGCGTCGTTCGTCGCACCATGCTGATTGTCCACCACGTCGATGCGTCACGCCGTTTTTATCGGGAGATTCTCGGCTTCGAAGTTTGGCTTGAGAACAACGGCAAAGTGACTGCCGACGGCCCGCCCTCCAGCGCGCCGCTCGGTGCGCCGAGTCGCTTTCTGATTATGAAAGGCAAGCATCCGTGGATCGGCATGGTCGGGTTGCTCGAGTACGGCGGCCCGCGTCCCTTGCCCAAAACTCCGCCGCGCCTGTATCCCGGCGATGCCGTACTGATGATCGAGACGGACGGTGTTCAGGCGGTTTATCGACGCATGCAGGCCGCGGGGACGCCGATTCTGAAGCCGCCCAAAACACAGGAGGTTACTGGCGCCGGCGGTGTGCGCTGGGATGCGACCTTTCTGTTTGCCTGGGATCCGGACGGTCATCTACTCGAGATCAATCAGCGCGGGCCGATCCGCAGTGCGGGTACTGGCACGGGCGTTGCTGGGGTCGCGAGTGGCGAGGTGACACTACGCCGCGAATTCTTTGACGGCCGCTATGGCCAGTTGCATCTGCGTCGGGCGATGCCGCGACAGACCACGGGGATCGTGCCGCCGGTCATGCTGCTGTATCAGACGCCGCTTTTGGGGCGTATGTTCAGCGAGCTGTTGCCCGAGCTTGGGCGATCGCGCCTGGTGTTGGCACCGGACACGCCAGGGTACGGCGAGTCGGCGGGCCCGGCCGAGCCGCCTACCGTAGCGGATTACGCCGACGCGCTGCACGAGCTCATCGCCGAGCAAAAAGAACCTGTCGATCTGCTCGGTTATCACACGGGGGCTTTGCTCGCAGCGCAGATCGCTGCGCGTCATCCTGAGTCGGTGCGGCGCTTGGTGCTGATCTCCATGCCTTTCTTTGATGCGGAGCGTCGTGCCAACCTGCGCACCTTGACGCCGCTTGCCGAGGACGGTTCGGCTTTGCTGGCGGAATGGAAAAGCACGATGAGCGTACGACCGGCGGGTCAGTCACTCGAGCAGGCCGCACGCTTTGTGGCCGAGAAACAGCGCGCGGGCACGCGCGCCGCGTTTGCGATGGCGGCACTGGCTGCGTATGACGCCGAATCCATGCTGCGCTCGATTCGTGTGCCCACCATCCTGATCGCGCCAAAGGATGGATTGGCCGCCAACACGGCTGCGGCCGCGGCGCTTATTCCGGGCGCAAAACACGTCGAGATGCCGCAGTGGAGTTACGGACTCTTTGATGCCGACCCGGCGGCAGCGACGCAGGTCATCCTCGAGGCGCTCGATTCACCGCTGCCCAAGCAGCCGGTCACGACGCACTAGCCGGCAATGACGAATCAGCCGGGCTTGTAGGGCTTGTAGGATTTCTCTTCGACGATGCGTGAGCCGAGCGCCACGTTGATACGCTTTTTGACGGCGGCGCGCTCATCGTTGGTGACATAAACCGCGCGCGCGAGCTCGATGAACTCGGCATCGAAGGCGCTGGCGAGTTCTTTGTCGCGGATCTTGTCCTCGATGTCCCACAACGCTTCGTTGACGCGCTGCAGTGCCGCTTCGTCGGCAGCGACCTCGGGGATCGCCGCGCCGCTCTCACGCCAAGTTTTTTCGAGCAACTCGAGTTCGAGTCGGACGTTGCCGACTTTGACAGGATCGGTCATGCGCGCCGACTTGATGCGCAGGATGGTAATTTTGTCGAGCAGTTCGCCCGGCGAGATGGGTACGAGGATGTCTTTCATGGGCGCGATGCTAGCAGGACATCGAGTTTGTCGCAGACCTCGGCGGTGCTGATCAGCGCCATCACGCCAGGCTGCTCGATTTTGGTGGCCCAGGGCAGCGCCTCCGGCGTACGCCCGCGAAACTCGCGCGCGGCGCGCGGGAAAGCATCGATACACCAGTCGCGCGAGAGATAGGGTCCGCTGCGTGCCGGATTGGTGGCGGCGTAAAGACCGATCACCGGTGTGCCCACCATGGTCGCCATATGCGCCGGGCCCGAATCGGGAGCGAGCAGAACGCGGGCGCGGGCGAGCAGGGCGAGCATCTGCGGCAGCGTATCTTTGCCGACTTGGTCGATCACCGCGGGGCAGTGTTCGCGGATTGCCGCCGCCATCTCCCGCTCCAGGGCACTCGGGCCGCCTGCAAGAATGACCTGCATACCGTGCGTTTCGTTGGCGTGGCGCGCGACGGCTGCGTAGCGTTCAGGTAGCCAGTTGCGCTGCACGTGACTTGAACAGGGGCTGATCACCAGCGTCGGCGGTGCAGAGTCGGGGATCCAGTGGCGTGCGTAGCTGAGCGCATCGTCGGGTAGCGGCAAATTCCACTCGAGGGTCTGATCGTGCAAACCGCAGGCCGTGGCAAAGCCCAGGAAACTGTCGAGCACATGCTCGCGAGTCCGCGGCGCGATGCGCGCGTTGGTGACCAGCCATTGCAGTTCGCGCGCCCGCGGTCGATCGAAGCCGAGTTTGCTGCGTGCTGGGACCAGTGCGGCGACCATGCTCGCGCGCAGCGACAATTGCAGGTGCAGCAACAGATCGAACTGGCGCCCACGCAGCGTTTGCTGCAGGCTCTGCAGGCCCGCGAGACCGGCGCGCTTGTCGACGGTGATAAACTCCACTCCCGGCAGAAGGCTCATCAGTTTCGCTTCGATGCGGCCGATGATCCAGGTAAAACGCGTCGTTGGCCATGCACGCTGCAAACTGCGCAGCAGAGGCACGACGTGACAGGTGTCGCCAATCGCCGACAGCCGCAGCAGGCAGACGGATTCGGGCGGCGTGGCGAGCGGCAGCATGGATGGGGCGTTGAGGGCGACGATGAAAAATGATCTCGCGCGCGACCCGCCGGAGAGCCGACTCGAAGCCGGGCGCTGCGTGATGCTATATGACCCCTCCCTCGCCGGCAATTTCACTGCACGCTGGTTCGACTCCGATTACTGGATGACCGCCGGGGCCATGCGCGGTAGCGCCCCGGGTCGTGGCAGCACTCATTTCTTCGAGTACGAGGGTCGCAGCTATGCGCTGCG
>VGUP01000021.1 GCA_016874175.1 Gammaproteobacteria bacterium
TAGAGTTCGAGCCGCAGAAATATTTCGACATGGACCTGTGTTCGGACGCCGAGTTCTTTGCTTCGCGCAAAGCCGTGCTGATCGGCAGTTACACGTGGTCGAAGTCGAAGATCAAGGTGGGTGCGGGCGACACCACCAACGTATTCGGCACGGTGACCCAGCTAGCGAAAAATTTCTTCATCGATGGTACGCCGCTGACGGGCCAGTCCGAACATCTGGTCAACGTGCAGCTGGGCATGGAAGATTCAGAGACGCTGTCGCAGCAGACGCTACTGATCTCCTACGCGAGCGATCGTGTGACCAGCCGTGGCGCGGCCGGGCTACCGGATATTTATGAGTCCCCTGGCGTGAGCGTCGATTTCGTGGCGCGTCAGGGCTTGCAGCTCTTTGGTCAGGACCTGGAGTTCAAGTTCGAAGCGCGTAATCTGTTGCGCACCAAGTACAAAGAATTTCAGGAGCGCGACGGCAACCAGGTGTTCTTCAACCGCCACGATCTGGGGTCGAAGTTCTCGTTCTCGGTGTCGACCAGCTTCTGAGTCCTCAGTCCGTCGAGCGCAGTAATTCGTTAATGGAGGTCTTCGCGCGGGTTTGCGCGTCGACCTTCTTCACGATCACCGCCGCGTAGAGGGAGTGTGAGCCGTCCTTGGCGGGCAGGCTCCCCGGCACCACCACCGCTCCCGCCGGAACTCGCCCGTAGGTCACCCGACCGGTCTCGCGATCGTAGATGCGCGTGCTTTGACCGATGTAAACACCCATCGAAATCACGGCGCCTTCTTCCAC
Organism: Gammaproteobacteria bacterium; assembly: GCA_016874175.1. Classification (GTDB taxonomy): domain Bacteria; phylum Pseudomonadota; class Gammaproteobacteria; order Steroidobacterales; family Steroidobacteraceae; genus UBA964. The sequence continues at coordinate 781 of VGUP01000021.1, forward strand.
GATCACGCCCTCGACGATCTCCGAGCGGGCGCCGATGAAGCAGTGATCTTCAATGATCGTCGGCGCAGCCTGCAGTGGCTCGAGCACGCCGCCGATGCCCACACCGCCTGAAAGATGCACGTTTTTACCGATCTGCGCGCAGGAGCCGACGGTCGCCCAGGTGTCTACCATGGTACCCGAGTCGACGTAGGCGCCGATATTGACGAACGAGGGCATGAGCACGACGTTCGGGCCAATGTACGAGCCTTTGCGCACCACCGCATCGGGCACCACGCGCGCGCCGCTCGCGCGGATCGTGGCTTCGTCCATGGCGGCATATTTGAGCGGCACCTTGTCGAAGAATCGCGTGTGACCGCCTGCGATGAGCTTGTTGTCCCACGCGCGAAAGTAGAGCAGCACGGCTTTTTTCAGCCAGTCGTTGACCACCCACTTTCCATGCTCTTTCTCGGCGACGCGAACTTTGCCCGAATCGAGCAGGTCGAGGGCTTCATCGAGTGTGACCTTGAGTTCGCGCGTGACGCTGCGCGGATTGATTTCTGCACGCTCCTCGAACGCGGTTTCGATGAGGGTCTTGAGCGCCGGATGTTCCAGGGTCGAATGGGTAGTCATGCAAAGCTTACTTCAATGAAATTGGCGGCAGAAATCGACGATACGCCGGGCGGCTTCGACACATTCATCGACGCTGGCCACCAGCGAGATCCGTATGCGGCCTGCGCCGGGGTTGATGCCGTTGACGCTGCGCGCGAGGTAGCTGCCGGGCAGCACGGTCACGTTCTGCGTGGCGAACAACTCGCGGGTGAATACCTCATCATCGCCACCCACGTCCGCCCAAAGATAAAAACCGCCCTCGGGTTTTGTGAACCGCAGGTGTGGCAGGAGGATCGGGATCACTTTGGCAAACTTTTCGCGGTAGAGACGACGATTTTCGCTCACGTGGGCTTCATCGTTCCATGCGGCAACGCTCGCCGCCTGCGTGGGCAGCGGCATGGCGCAGCCATGGTAGGTGCGATAGAGCAGGAATTTTTCGAGCAGCTGCGCATCGCCAGCCACGAAACCCGAGCGCAGGCCGGGGAGGCTTGAACGCTTCGAGAGGCTATGAAACACCACGCAGCGTTCAAAGGCGGCGTGACCGCTCGCGAGGGCAGCGTTCAGCAAGGAGGGTGGCGGGCGAGTGTCGTCGGCGTAGAGCTCGGCATAGCACTCATCGGCGGCGATCAAAAAATCGTAGCGCTCGGCGAGGGCGAGCGCCTGCTGCCACTGCGCCACACTCATGACCGCGCCACCGGGGTTACCCGGACTACAAAGATAAAGCAGCTGCACGCGCTGCCAGACATCCGCCGGCACCGCCTCGAGGTTCGGCAAAAAGCCGTTCTCGGCAGGGGTATCGATGAAATAGGGTTCGGCACCGGCGAGCAGCGCCGCACCTTCATAGATTTGGTAGAAGGGGTTCGGCATGGCGACCAGAGGTCGAGCACCGCTGCCGCGATCGACTACCGCCTGCGCGAAGGCAAAGAGGGCCTCGCGAGTGCCGTTGACCGGCAGTACCTGGGCGGGACCCACGCTGGCTGCCGGAAGAACAAACCTTCGCTCCAACCACTGTCCGCAGGCGGCTTTCAGCTCCGTCGTGCCGGCGGTCGCCGGATAAGCGCCAAGCCCGCTCAAAGAATGACGCAGGGTGTCGAGCACGAAGGGCGGCGGGGCGTGCTTCGGTTCGCCGATCGAGAGCGCAATGTGGGCGAGCGTCGCGGGCGGTGTTGCGCCCGCTTTGAGTGCGGCGAGGCGCTCGAACGGATAGGCCTGCAGGCGCGATAGATCCGAATTCATGCGCAGTGGTGTCAGGCCGCGCGGCGTTGGTCGAGCGCCTCGGTGAGGCGGGTGACGAGGCGCTGCGCGTGTTCTTCGGCGAGTGGGCCTTGTTGCGCATCACTCACATAAAAAACGTCTTCGGCGCGCTCACCTACGGTCATGATCTTGGCACCGAGCAGATCGATGCGCTCATCCATCATCACTTTGCCGATATCGCAGAGCAGCCCCGGGCGGTCCGCCGCGATGATCTCGAGCACTGAGCGATGATTGCGCTCGTCGGTCGTGACCACGATCTGCGTGCGCGTATTGAAGAGCCGCACCTGACGCGGGGTGCGGCGCGAGACGCCCATCGCCGAATCGCGTGGGGCCGCGAGCGAGCGGCGCAGCGCGAGTTCGATTTCTTCGTGTCGCTCGGTATCGGCGATCGGCGTGCCGTCTTCTTCGAGCACGTGGTAAAGGTCGATGCTGTTGCCATCGCCGGTCGGCGTGATGCGCGCATCGACAATGTTGAAGCCGAGCTGATCGAGTACAGCGGTGGTGCGGGCAAAGCCATGTTGTCGATGCGGAGCAAACGTCATGATCGAGGTCGTGCCGCGCTCGCTCTCGGCCTGCACCGAGACCACGGGGTCATCGGCCTCGTCATCGCGCTCGGCGAGCACACGCGTATGCCAGGCGATCTCTTGCGGCGTATGCCGCAGAAAGTAGGCGTCGGAGAAAATCGTCCACACTGGATTGACAGTGTCTTCGGTGACACCCGTCGCAGCGAGCAACTCGCGAGCCTGCGTCTGATTTTCTTGTTTGAGCCCTTCCTGGTCGACCGGCGTCTCGAGACCGCGACGCAGCGCGCGCTTCACCCGGTCGTGGAATTCGCTGAACAGCGAGGCCTTCCAGGAGTTCCAGAGTCGCGGGTTGGTGGCGCGGACGTCGGCGGCCGTCAGCACATAAAGGTAATCGAGGTGTGTTTCATCGCCAACGAAGCGGGCGAATTCATTGATCACTTTCGGATCGGAGATATCTTGCTTTTGCGCAGTCAGTGACAGCTGCAGGTGGTTGCGTACGAGCCAGGCGACGAGCCGCGCGTCGTAGCGCGAGAGTCCTTGCTCGAGACAGAACGACTCGGCATCGACCGAGCCGAGCTCCGAGTGATCGCCACCGCGCCCTTTGGCGATGTCGTGAAAGAGCGCGGCGAGATAGGCCACTTCGGGGCGTGGCAGCGACTGCATGATCTGCGAGAGATTCGGCAGCTCGTGATTGAAGCGCGGCAGCGCGAGACGCCGCAGATTACTGACCACGAACAAGGTGTGAGCATCGACCGTATAGGCGTGAAAGAGGTCGTACTGCATGCGACCGACGATGCGTCCGAAGGAGGGGATGTAGCGCCCGAGTACGCCATAGGTGTTCATGCGACGCAGTTCGTTGGTGACACCCGCTGGCGCGCGCAGAATCTCGAGAAAGAGCCGATGGTTACGCGGGTTCTGCCGAAACTCCTCGTCGATCAACCAAAGATTTTGCACAATGGCGCGGATGGTATGCGCGCGCACGCCGCGGATCTCGGGGTTTTGCTGCAGCAACGCGAACACTTCGAGCAATGTCGAGGGTTGGCGCACCAAAATATCGTCGTGCAGGGCCTCGAGGTAGCCGTTGGTGAGCTGAAAGCGCGGGTTGAGTGGCTGCGGCGCAGCCCTCTCATTGAGGATGGCTTCGCGAAAGAGCTGCAGTAGCAACTCGTTGAGCAGGGTGACATCGAGCACCGTGCGGTAATAGCGCTGCATGAACTGCTCGACCGCCAGCGTGAAGGTCGCATCTTCATAACCGAAGAGGCGTGCGAGCTTCATTTGATGATCGAACAGCAGGCGATCTTCACGCCGCCCGGTGAGCGTATGCAGGGCGAAGCGGACTTTCCAAAGAAAAGCCTGGGCCGCCTGCAGACGCCGCGCTTCCCCGACCGTTAAAAAGCCTTGGGTGGCGAGCTCTTCGAGGGTCTCGGCGCCGAAGTGACGCTTGGCGACCCAGGCGATGGTCTGGATGTCGCGCAGGCCGCCGGGGCCGGTTTTGACGTTGGGCTCGAGGTTGTAGGCGGTGTCGTTGGCCTTGGCGTGACGGTCCGCCTGCTCGCGCACCTTGGCTTCAAAGAAATATTTGACCGGCCACAGATGCGCGGGAGCCAGCGCTTCGAGCATGGTCTCGACCAAAGGCGCCGAGCCTGCCAGCCGTCGCGCTTCGATCAGCGTGGTCATGATGCTGACATCGGCGGCGGCTTCGCTGCGGCACTCATCGATGGTGCGCACGCTGTGACCAATTTCGATGCCGATATCCCAAAGAAAAGTCACGAAGCGTTCGAGCGCGGCGCGACCGGCGTCATCGAGTGTCGCCGGCACCAGCGTGAGGATGTCGACATCGGAGCAGGGTTGCAGTTCGCCGCGACCGTAGCCACCGACCGCGACGAGCGCCCAGTCGTTATCGTGACCAGGTAGCCGCGCACGCCAGATTTCGCGCAGCACTGCATCGACGAGCTGGGCGCGGGCATGCACCAAAGATTCGATCGACTCTTCGGCCTCGAAGCGGGCCTTGAGCTCGGCTTGGCCTTCGCGCAGCGCCTGGGCGTAGGCGGCAGAGGTATGCCCCGCGGCCGCGAGACGAGCTGGTAATTCTTCGATCAGTGCTTGAGCCGGCATCAGGCCGCGCCCTCGAGGAGCCCGGGTTCGCGCGAGCGGGCACCGAGGGTGAGCACTTCGTAGCCGGTATCGGTGACGAGCACCGTGTGCTCCCACTGCGCGGAGAGCGAATGATCTTTGGTGACGACCGTCCAACCATCGGGCAGCAGCTTCACATGACGCTTACCGGCGTTGACCATGGGCTCGATGGTGAAGGTCATACCGGCCTGTAGTTTGAGTCCGGTGCCGGGCTCGCCGTAATGCAGCACCTGCGGGTCTTCGTGATAGATGCGGCCGATGCCGTGACCGCAGTATTCGCGCACGATGGAAAATCCGCCGGCCTCGACCCAAGTCTGGATGGTGTGACCGATGTCGCCGAGCGTCGCACCCGGGCGCACCATGCGGATGCCGCGCCACATCCCCTCGAAGCAGACATCGACCAGCCGCTGCGCCGGGACGGTCGGTTTGCCCACGTAATACATGCGGCTGGTGTCGCCATGAAAACCGTCGCGGATGACCGTGACATCGATGTTGACGATATCGCCGTCCTTGACCTTCTTGTCGCCCGGAATGCCGTGGCAGACCACGTGATTGACCGAGGCGCAGATGGTCTTGGGGAAGCCGCGGTAGTTGAGATTGGCCGGTATGGCGCGCTGCACCTGCGTGATGTGCTCGTGGCAGAGCCGATCGAGCTCATCGGTCGTGACCCCGGGGCGCACGTACTCGCCGATCATGTCGAGCACTTCGGCGGCCAGACGGCCCGCCTCGCGCATTTTTTCTTGTTCGGGGAGGCTCTTGAGGGTAAGGGGCATGGTATCCAGAGGGCCGTAAAGCGTTGTTTTTACGGGAGGTGCATGGTATAAAGCGCCGGCTTTTTTGGCAACGTAAACAACCCACACGCACATCGTTGCATCGGTTGCTGGGTGTCCCAAGACTTTCGGGTGGCGGGATGGCAGCCGAGGATGTGCGGAGGCCCAACCCGACAAGGAGTATTTTATGGCCAGCGTGTCCATGCGACAGATGCTGGAAGCGGGTGTCCACTTCGGACATCAAACCCGCTTCTGGAACCCGAAAATGGCTGAGTTCATTTTCGGTGAACGTAACAAGATCCACATCATCAACCTCGAGAAGACGCAGCCGATGTTCGCGGAAGCTGCCAAGTTCATTCACGGGGTGGCCTCTGATGGCGGTACGGTGCTGTTCGTCGGCACCAAGCGTTCGGCCCGAGAGCCGATCGAAAAAGAAGCCGCGCGCGCCGGCATGCCTTTTGTGACCCAGCGTTGGCTCGGTGGCATGCTCACCAACTTCAAGACGGTGCGGCAGTCGATCAAGCGCCTCGCTGATCTTGCCGAAATGAAGGCGAACGGTTCGCTCGACAAGCGCGGCAAGAAAGAAGGCACGATGCTGCGTCGCGAACTCGAAAAGCTCGAGCGTTCGCTTGGTGGCATCAAAGCCATGGAATCTTTGCCCGACGCGATTTTCGTGGTCGATGTCGGTCACGAGAAGATCGCCGTGCACGAGGCCAACAAGCTGGGGATCCCGGTTGTCGCCATCGTCGACACCAACTGCACGCCTGATGGCGTCGATTACGTCGTGCCGGGCAACGATGACGCCATGCGCGCCATCCAGTTGTACGCGGGTGGTATTGCCGATGCCGTCATCGAAGGTCGCTCGACGGCGCCGGCGCTTGCCGTCACCGAAGACGAATTCGTCGAGCTCGATGAGCAGGGCAACCCGAAGCCGAAGTCAGTGCGTGGCAAGCCGCGTCGCAAAGCGGTGGTGCGTGCGGCGCGTCGCAGCCCGGCTGCGGTAGCTCCCGCCCGTCGTCGGCCGCAGCCGTCGGTTGCGGCACCGAGCGAAGCCGACGGGGCCGAGGCCGTCGATGTCCCCGCGGCCGCCGAGGGTGAAGTGGCTCCGGCCACCAGTGCATCGGCCCCCCGTCGCAAGACCGCCAGCGCGCCGCCGCGCCGTCGTGGTTGATCCTCTCGGCCCCGCGGCGCGTGTGATCCAAGGAGACTTTTGATGAGCATTTCTGCTGAAGCGGTCAAACAGCTACGCGAGCGCACGGGCGCTGGCATGATGGAGTGCAAGAAAGCACTCGTCGAAACGCAGGGCGATCTCGACGCCGCGGCCGAACTCATGCGCAAGCAGGGGCTCGCCAAGGCCGACAAGAAAGCCGCGCGCGTGGCGGCCGAGGGCGTGATCGCGCTCGAGAAATCGGCCGACGGCAAGTCGGCAGTGATGGCCGAGATCAACTGCGAGACTGACTTCGTTGCTCGCGAGGCGGATTTCCAAGGGTTCTCGAGCGAGGTCGCCAAAGTAGCGCTGGCGGCGAACCCGGCTGATCTCGAGGCGCTCAACGCGCTCAAGCTCGCCTCCGGCGAGACCGTCGATGAGCGGCGTCGTGCGCTGATCGCCAAGATCGGCGAGAACATTTCGGTTCGTCGGCATGCGTCGCTGGCGTCGACGGGTTTTCTCGGCGCGTATCGGCACGGCACGCGGATCGGCGCGCTAGTGGCGATCGAGGGCGGCTCGGCCGACCTCGCGCACGATCTCGCCATGCACGTGGCGGCGAGCAATCCCGACTATCTGTCGGCAGCCGACGTGTCTGGCGAGGTGGTCGCCAAAGAACGCGAGATCGAAACCGAGAAGGCGCTCGCCGAGGGCAAGCCCGCCGAGATCGTCGCCAAGATGGTCGAGGGTCGTCTGCGCAAGACTTTCAATGAAAAAGCGCTGCTCGGACAGGTCTTCGTCAAAGATCCGGACCAGACCATCGAAAAGTTGCTGAAGGCCGCCAAGGCCGAGGTGAAGGCGTTCCGCCGTTTCGAGGTTGGCGCCGGCATCGAAAAGAAGCAGGATGACTTCGTCGGCGAGGTCATGGCACAGGTCAAGGCAAGCAGCGGCAAGTAAGCCGCCGCAGGGAGCCAACGAAAACCCCGCCTCGGCGGGGTTTTCTTCAAGAGGAGACGGGCAATGGCTGAAGCGAACGTTCGGTACAAGCGCATCCTCGTGAAACTATCGGGCGAAGCTCTGATGGGCAGCACCGACTACGGGATCGATCCAGCGGTGATCAAGCGGATCGCCCTCGAGATCCAGGAGCTCACCGCGCTCGGGGTGCAGGTGGCGGTCGTCATCGGTGGCGGCAATATTTTTCGCGGCGCGGGGCTTGCGCGCGCTGGCATGGATCGGGTCACCGGCGATCATATGGGCATGCTGGCGACGGTGATGAATTGCCTCGCGATGCAGGATGCCCTCGAGAGCATCGGCAGCTACGCGCGGGTGATGTCGGCGATCCGTATCAACGAGGTCTGCGAGGAATACATTCGGCGTCGTGCCATCCGCCACCTCGAAAAGGGGCGCGTGGTGCTGTTTGCAGCCGGCACCGGCAATCCGTTTTTCACCACCGATACCGCCGCCTCGCTGCGTGGGATCGAGGTCGGTGCGGAGCTGCTCGTCAAGGCCACCAAGGTCAACGGCATCTATTCGGCCGATCCGCTGAAAGATCCCGAGGCCGTGCGCTATCCTCGGCTTACTTTTGATCGGGTGCTCGATGAGCGGCTCAACGTGATGGATGCCACCGCAATTGTCATGTGCCGCGATAATCAGCTGCCGCTGCAGGTCTATAACCTGACCAATGCCGGCGATCTGCTGCGGATCGTGCGGGGCGAGGACATCGGTACCGTGGTGACCAACTCCTGAGGTAGACGACGATGATCGAAGATTTCAAGAAAGACGCCACCGTGCGCATGGCGAAGTGCGTACAGCAGTTCCAGGCGGACCTCAAAAAATTGCGCACGGGTCGTGCCAGCCCGAGCCTGGTCGAGAATCTGAAGGTCGATTACTACGGCACCGAGACGCCGCTGTCGCAGCTCGCCAATATCGGCGTCGAAGATGCGCGCACCATCGTTATCACGCCGTGGGACAAGAGCGCGATTCAAGCCGTCGAAAAGACCATCTACAAATCCGATCTCGGGCTGACGCCCAACACCGCGGGTGCAGTCATCCGCGTGCCCTTGCCGCCGCTCACCGAAGAGCGCCGTCGCGATCTCACCAAGGTGGTGCGTGGCGATGCCGAGGGTGCGCGGGTCTCGGTGCGCAACGTGCGTCGCGACGTGTTGCAAGACGTCAAGGAAGCGCTAAAAGAAAAGATGATCAGCCAGGACGAAGAAAAGAAGGCGCAGGAAGAGATCCAGAAGCTCACCGACAAGCACGTGGCCGAGATCGACGCCGCCCTCGCGGTCAAAGAAAAAGAGATCATGCAGGTCTGAGGCCGCGAGCGCAGCCCTTGACCCTGCCCAAGCACATCGCGATCGTCATGGACGGCAACGGCCGCTGGGCCGAAGCCCGCGGCGAGCCGCGCACTGCCGGGCATCGGGCGGGCATCGAGCCCGTGCGTCAGGTGATCCGCGAATGCGTGCAGCTAGGCGTCAGTGCGCTCACCTTGTTCGCGTTCTCCAGCGAAAACTGGCGTCGACCCGAGACTGAGGTCGCAACGCTCATGGGTCTTTTCATGGAAGCGCTCGATCGTGAGGTCGAAGAACTGCACGCCAATCGGGTGCGGCTGCGCGTGATCGGCAATCGGCAGCGGCTCGCGGTGCGTTTGCAACAGCGTATCGCCGAGGCCGAAGCCAAGACCGCGGGTAACGATGGGCTGTGCTTGCAGGTCGCGGTGAGTTACGGCGGTCGCTGGGACGTGGTCGAGGCCGCCAAGCGGCTTGCGGCACGGGCGGCAAGTGGCGCCCTCCGTGCCAATGATATCGATGAAGAGTTGTTCGCGGCCGAGTTGCAGCTCGCGGGTCTTCCCGACCCGGATCTCTTCATCCGCACGGGGGGTGATCATCGCGTGAGCAATTTTTTGCTGTGGAATATCGCTTATGCCGAGCTCTATTTCACCGACTTGCTGTGGCCCGACTTCGATGCGACCGAGCTGCAGCGTGCGATCGAAGATTTCACTGGTCGTGAGCGACGGTTCGGTTTGACCGGCACGCAAGCGGGTGCCACCAAACCGAGCGGGTCCACAGCGGGCGGGTCAAAAAAATGAGTCGCGACGCAGGTCTGCGTGAGCGGGCGCTGACAGCGATCGTGCTCGCGGCGGCACTGCTGCTCGTGCTCTTTGCCTTGCCTGCAAGTTTCACGACCCTGCTGGTCGCGCTGGTTGTTTTGAGTGGCGCGTGGGAGTGGTCGGCGTTCCTTAAGCTGTCGCAGCCGGTCTGGCGCTATGCCTACATGCTGCTGGTTGGCCTTGGTTATCTCGTGGCTTGGCAATACACCCAAACACCCGGCGCGCTTTCTTTGCTGATGGGTGTTGCGGCGATTTGGTGGTTGGTGGCGCTCGCTTGGGTAATGTTTGCGCCGACGCCCCGGGGCCGGGTGGTGACCGCCATCGCCGGGCTCTGTGTCATGGTGCCTGCCAGTGTCGCGCTGCAGCGTTTGCGCTTCGAAGAAAACGGCGCGTGGCTTTTGCTCTTTGCGCTGGTCATAGTGATGGCGGCGGATATCGGGGCGTACTTTGCAGGTAACTGCTTTGGCCGGCTACGACTCGCACCCAAAGTATCGCCGGGCAAGAGCTGGGAAGGCGTGATCGGCGGGGTGATCGCCTCGCTGTTGGTGGCGGCGATCGGCGCGTATTTTTTGGTCTGGCCGCTCACCGCCGTCTTGTTGATGGCCGCCGCTGCGGCAGCGTTTTCCGTGGTCGGCGATCTGACCGAGAGTCTCATGAAGCGACACTCGGGGCTCAAAGATAGCGGCGGACTGTTCCCGGGTCATGGTGGCGTGCTTGATCGGTTCGACAGTCTGTCAGCGGGCGTACCCATCTTCGTGCTCGGTCTGCTCGAAGCGGGCTTGATCGGAGGCGCAGGCTGATGACGGTTCGCGCAGGCGAGCCGATCGGCGTCGCGGTACTCGGCTCCACGGGCACGATCGGCGACAACACGCTCGATGTGATCGCGCGTCATCCCGCACGGTTTCGCGCGATCGCGCTCGGTGCGCGGCGCGATCACGCCAAGTTGCTCGCGCAATGCCTGCAGTTTCGGCCCGAGGTCGCCGCGCTCGTCGAACCCGAGGCGGCGCTGGCGCTGGAGTGCGGCTTGCGCGCGGCAGGTCTGCCGACCCGTGTGCTCGTCGGTGAGTCGGCGCTCGAGGAGATCGCGGCACTCCCGCAGGCGCCTTATGTGATGGCGGGCATTGTGGGTGCGGCGGGTTTGTCGTCATCACTCGCCGCCGCGCGGGCCGGCAAGCGACTGATGATCGCCAACAAAGAGCCGCTGGTCATGGCCGGACCCATCCTCATCGAGGCGGCGCGTGCGGGTGGGGCAACCTTGTTGCCGATCGACAGCGAACACAACGCCATTTTTCAGTGCTGGCCGGCGGGCGCCGAAACCGGTCGCGCGCCCCCGGGCGTCCGGCGCATTTTGCTGACAGCCTCGGGCGGGCCCTTTGTCGACTGGAGCGCCGAGGCCATCGCGATGGCGACGCCCGAGCAAGCCTGCAAGCACCCGAAGTGGGTCATGGGCCGGAAAATCTCGGTCGATTCGGCAACGCTCATGAACAAGGGGCTCGAGGTGATCGAGGCTTGCATCCTCTACGGGCTGCCGATCGCGCAGGTCGAGGTGGTGGTGCACCGGCAGAGCCTGGTGCATTCGCTGGTGGAATACGTCGATGGCTCGATGCTTGCCCAGCTCGGTTCGCCTGATATGCGCACCCCCATTGCCCACGCCCTCGGTTGGCCGGACCGTATCGACCCCGGTGTACAATTCTTGGATCTTGCCCGGGCCGGAGTGCTGCAGTTCGAGCTACCGGATACCGGTCGATTTCCCTGTCTGGCCTTGGCCCGGCAGGCGGCGGTGGCGGGTGGGCTCGCGCCCGCCATCCTGAATGCGGCCAATGAGATCGCCGTGGCGGCCTTCCTGGAGGGGCGTTTGAACTTTAACGGTATCCCCGCAGTCATTGACAGCGTGATGAACGCCGTGTCGGCCGGTTCCGTCAAGGACTTGGACAGCGTGCTCGCGGCCGATGGCGCGGCGCGCAGTGCGGCGCTGCGCGCGATCAGCGAGCCGCGCGCGGCGAGGGCGCGCTGATGGGTTTTCTCTGGACGATCGCCGGCTTCGTCGTGGCCGTGAGTTTGCTCGTCACCGTGCACGAGTACGGGCACTTCTGGGTGGCGCGCAAACTCGGCTTCAAGGTACGGCGCTTCTCGGTCGGTTTTGGTCCCGCGCTCTGGAAGCGCGTCGGTCGTCGCGACGGTACCGAATACGTTTTTGCCGCGCTGCCGCTCGGCGGCTACGTCAAGCTGCTCGATGAGCGCGAGGGGCCGGTGCCGCCGGAGGATCTCGCGAGTTCCTTCACGCGGAAGGCGCCTTGGCAGCGCATTCTCGTGCTGCTGGCCGGACCCGCCTTCAACATCATCTTCGCCATTCTCGTGCTCTGGGCAATTCTTTGGGTGAGCGGCGAGCCGCAGGTGAGGCCGGTCGTTGGCAAGGTGGTCCCCGACTCGCTCGCGGCGCGCGCCGATCTGCGCACCAACGATCAATTCCTGCGCATCGAGAATCGCGACATCGCCACCCACTCCGATGTCGTGCTCGGACTTGTCGAAGCGATCAGTGACGATGGCCAGATCGAGATCGAAGTCGAGCGTCCAGGTTCGGGCGTGCGCACGCTCGCGCTGCGTATCGACGATCCTGGAGTTCGCCGCGCGCTCACTGAGCCCTCGGCGTTGCTGCGCGGTTTGGGGATGCGGTTCTGGACGCCGCCCGTCCCCGCGGAATTCGGCAAGGTCGATGCCGGTGGGCCTGCAGCGCTTGCGGGTTTGCAGGCGGGCGATCGGGTGATCGCCATCGATGGTGAGCCGGTCGCGGATTTTCCGGCACTGGTCGAGATGATCTCGGCGCGGCCGAATCGCGACATCGTCGTCAGCTATGTGCGTGCGGGGCAGGCGGCACAGGTGACCGTGCGCAGCGAGGCAGATTTGATCGACGGCAAAGAAATCGGCCGGATTCGGGTCGCGACCCCACCACCACCACCGTGGCCCGCCGAGCTCGTCAACCAACGCGAGTACGGTCCGCTCGAGTCGCTGACGGCCGCCACGCAGCGCGCCTGGGATATGACCGTGCTGCAGGCCAAGATGTTCGCCCGTATGTTGTTTGGTCAGGTGTCGCTCAAAAATTTATCGGGACCGCTGTCGATCGCCGAATTCGCGGGTGAGTCTGCGCAGAGTGGACTGACCGAATTCCTCGGCTTTTTGATCGTCATCTCGCTCAGTCTCGGCTTTCTGAATCTTTTGCCCATCCCCATCCTCGATGGCGGTCAGATCGTCTACCAGCTCATCGAGTGGTTCCGCGGCTCGCCAATTCCCGATCGGGTGCAGGCGCTCGGCCAGCAGGTGGGTATCGCGTTGCTGCTCACGCTCATGGGCGTCGCGATCTTCAATGATTTCACGAGGCAGCTCGGTTGATCACACGGATTCGGTTCGTTCTGGCTGCGGTGCTGCTCCTTGCATCGTCTTTTCATGTCGCCACGGCGCTCGCCCAGGAGCCGCCGGTGCTGCGCGTCGACAACATTCGCGTCGAGGGTTTGCAGCGCGTCTCCGAAGGCACGGTGTACAACTATCTGCCGGTCAACATCGGCGATCGCCTGACGCAGCGGCGGGTGCGCGAGGCCATTCGTGCGCTCTACGACACCGGTTTCTTTCGCGATGTCGAGCTGCGCTGGGAAGCGGGCACGCTGATCGTCGCGGTGCTCGAGCGTCCTTCGATCGAGAGTTTCGAGATCAAGGGCAACAAGGACATCAAGACCGAAGATCTCAACAAGAGTCTGCGCAACGTGGGTCTCGCCACCGGTAAGACCTTCGATCGCTCGGTGCTCGAGGACGTGAAGCAGTTTCTCACCGATCAGTACTTCAGCCGCGGCAAATACGCGGTGCGTATCGACACTCAGGTCGAAGAAGTCTCCGACAACCGGGTGCGCGTGAAGATCGACATCAAGGAAGGCAAGCGCGCGCGTATTCGGCAGATCAATCTCGTCGGCAACGAGCGCTTCGAGCAAAAAGACGTGCTCGAAGATTTCGAACTCAAGACGCCGAACTGGCTGTCCTGGTACAAGCAAGACGATCGCTATTCGCGCGAATCACTGCAGGGCGATCTCGAAAAGCTGCGTTCGTTCTACATGGATCGCGGTTACGCCAATTTCGAGATCGAGTCGACGCAGGTGGCGATCGCGCCCGAAAAAGACGACATCTTCATCACCGTCAATGTGATTGAGCGCGAAGTCTTCAAGCTGAGCACGGTCAAGCTCGCCGGTACCTTCGTGGTCGCCGAAGAAGAGCTTAAAAATTATTTGCTGGTGAAGACTGGCGATACCTACTCGAAGAAAGACATCACGGCGACGCAGGAGCTGATCCAGAACCGGCTCGGTCTCGAGGGCTACGCGTTCGCCAAAGTCGATCCGGTGCCGACGCCCGATGATGGCAAGAAAGAGGTGGGCATCACCTTTTTCATTGATCCGGGCAACCGTGTCTACGTGCGGCACATCGTGTTCAACAAGGTGACCAAGATCAACGACGACGTGCTGCGTCGCGAAATGCGCCAGCTCGAGGGCGCTTGGCTCTCCAATGTGCTTGTCGAGCGCTCGAAGCAGCGTGTTCAACGTCTGCCGTTCATCGAGAAAGTCGAGTCGGAAACTAAGCCGGTACCGGGCACGGCCGATCTGGTCGATGTCGAGTTCGAAATCAAGGAAGGACCGTCGGCGCAGCTCGGCGGCGGCGTCGGCTATTCCGAGTCGCAGTCGTTCATCCTCAATGGCAATTACGCCGACAGCAATTTCATGGGGTCGGGTGAGCGCGTCGCCATCGATCTGAACTCCGGCCGCTACTCAAAAGTGTATGGCGTCTCGCACACCAATCCTTACACCAATATCGATGGGGTCGCGCGTACGCTGTCGTTCACTTACCGCGACGTCACGCAGTTCGTTTCGGCGTCATCGGACTTTTCTTCGGAGTCGCTCGCGCTCGGTGTCGACTATGGTTATCCGATCACCGAGTTCCAGGGTCTGCGTGTCGGGCTCTCGATTCAGAGCTCTTCACTGATCACCGGCGAGGGCAGTGCCGAGCAAGCGCGCAGCTGGGTGCGCACCAACGGGGACTATCGCGTGAAGATCGTGCCCGAGCAGGACTATGGCGGCGGCTTCATCATTCCGGTGACGACGCTCGACACCACGCAGTTCGATTCCTTCGAGCTTGCCGTGGGCTGGAGCTACGACAGTCGCAACCGCGCGCTCTTTGCCGATCGCGGCATGCGTCACACGTTTTCACTCAGTTATGCACTGCCCTTCAGTGACGTGCAGTACGCCACCGCGGCGTACGAGTTTCTGCAGTTCGTCCCGCTCTTCGGCCGCTGGACTTTGGCGCTCGGCGGCGATGTGGGTTACAGCCAGGAGCTCGGGGATACCACGGCACCGCCGCCGTATCGCAATTTCTTTGCTGGCGGACCGGACACGGTCCGTGGCTATCGCGAGAGTCGCTTGGGTCCGAAGGACAGCTTCGGCAACCCGTACGGTGGCAACCTCAAGGTGGCGGCGCGCGCCGAACTCATTATCCCGACTCCGGAGAAATGGCGGACGACCGCGCGGGCGACCGCGTTCTTCGATATCGGCAACGTGTTTTCGACGCGCGATTTCTACAAGTTCACGGGTGCCGATGGCGTCACCCCGGTCGATTACAAGTTCAAGTATGATAAGTTGAAGCAGTCGGCGGGCATCGCGGTGCAATGGCTCGCGCCGCTCGGCGTATTCCGCTTCAGCTACGCGCTGCCGCTCAACACCTTCAAGGGTGATGGCGTGCAGTTCGAAGACGAGGAAGAAAGGTTCCAGTTCACGATCGGCCAGGCGTTTTGAGCCGATCGCCTATTCAGAGGTTGGGTTGACGATGCGTATGTTGTCCAAGGCGATGATTCCGGCGATGGCGGCAATAGCGGCGCTGGCGGGCGCTCCGGCGATGGCCGAAATCAAGGTGGGTGTGCTCGACTTCGGGCGCTTGATGGACGAGAGCCCGCAGGGCAAGGCGCTCATCGAGTCGCTGCGCAGTGAAGCGGCGGCCAAGCAGCGCGAGCTGCAGACGCAAGCGACCTCGCTGCAGGGCAAGCGTGACAAGCTCGTCAAAGATCGCGCCACCATGACGCCCGATCAGGTCTCGCGCGCCGAAAAAGAACTGCGCGATGGCGAGCGTGACCTCGCGCGTCGTCAGCAGGAAGTGAACGACGATTTCAACGCCCGTCGCAACGAAGAAATGTCGAAGTTGCAGCGCGCGCTGATCGAAGAAGTTCGCACCTACTCGAAGGCGCAAAACTTTGATCTGGTCGTCACCGACGGCGTGATCTATGCGACCCAGACGCTCGATATCACGCCGGGCGTGTTGTCGGCCTTGCAGCAGCGCGTAAGCGCCGCGGCGCCGGCGAAGCCCGCCACGCGTTGAGTCGGCGGGCGGCCGCACGGAGCGGACGCAATGCCATTCACGCTCGGTGAGCTCGCGGTTCGTTTCGGCCTGACGCTGCGCGGCGATCCCGGCCGCAGCATCGACCATATAGGCACACTCGCGGGGGCAGGACCCCGCGGGCTGGCTTTTTTTGCCAATCCCAAGCTCGTCGATCAACTAGCGGCAGCCAACGCCGGTGCCATCATTCTGCATCCCAAGATGCAGGAGGCCACGACGATCGATTGCCTGCTGGCCGATAATCCGCACGCGAGTTTCGCGCACATCGCGCAGCTGCTGCACCCGCTGCCGATGGCGCCAGCTGGCGTGCATCCCGCGGCGGTGGTTGCTGCCGACGCCGAGATTCATCCCTCTGCCCATATCGGTCCGCTGGTCGTGATCGGCGCGCGCAGCCGTATTGGGGCGCGTGCGTTCATCGGCGCCGGTTCAGTGATCGGCGATGAGGTCACACTGGCTGATGACGTGCGTCTGGTGGCGCGCGTCACGGTGATGGACAAGGTGGTGATCGGCGAGCGCTCGATTCTGCATCCGGGTGCGGTGATCGGCGCCGATGGTTTTGGCTATGCCGCCGAGGGCGAACGGTGGGTGTTCGTGCCGCAAGTGGGTACCGTGCGCATCGGCTGCGATGTCGAGATCGGTGCCAACAGCGCCATCGATCGCGGCGCACTCGATGACACGGTGGTCGGCAACGGCGTGAAGATGGACAACCTCGTGCAGATCGGCCACAACTGTCGCGTCGGTGAGCACACGGCGCTCGCCGGTTGCGCGGGGATGGCCGGCAGCGCCGATGTCGGCGCGCGTTGTCGGATCGGCGGCGGTGTCTGCATTGCCGGGCACCTGACGATCTGTGATGACGTTACGCTCACGGGCACGAGTTTTGTCACCCGCGACATCCGCGAGCCCGGCGTTTATTCGGGCGGCGGTATTCCGGTGGAGTCGGCGAGCGAATGGCGGCGTATTGTCGGGCGCATTAAGCGACTTGATGCGCTCGCGCAGCGCGTTACCGATCTCGAAAGTGGAGCGTCGGCCGGCGACGTGGCGGGCACAACGGACAAGGACGGCTAAACAGGCCGCACAGGCCAACCAGGCGAGGGATCATCGTGAGCGAAGGCATACTCGACATCAATGAAATCCTGCGGCAGTTGCCGCATCGTTACCCTTTTCTGTTGGTCGATCGGGTGCTTGAGTGCAAGGAGGGCGAGAGCATCCGCGCGCTCAAAAACGTCACCTACAACGAGCCGTTTTTTCCCGGACATTTTCCGTATCGGCCGGTGATGCCGGGCGTGATCATCATCGAGGCTTTGGCGCAAACGGCGGGGATTCTGGCGTTTCGTACGGCGAAAGTTTTGCCGGATGAAGAGACGCGGTTTTATTTTGTCGGCATCGAAAAAGCGCGGTTCCGCCGTCCGGTCGAGCCGGGTGATCAGCTGATTTTGACTGCGAAGGTACAGCGGCAGATGCGCGGCATCTGGAAGTTCGAAGCAGCGGCCTACGTCGGCGACGTCGAGGCGGCCTCCGCCGAACTCATGGTCGCACCGGAGTCGGGCAAGCCCGCGCAGGGGCCGGCGTGATGGCGGGCGGCATCGACCCGCGCGCCGTCGTCGCGCCCTCGGCCAAGCTCGCGGCCGACATCGAAATCGGTGCGTGTTCGATCATCGGCCCGAATGTCGAAATCGGTCCGGGCTGCGTGATCGGTCCGCATGTGGTGATTACCGGGCACACGACGATTGGTGCCAACAATCGGATCTTCCAGTTCGCTTCGATCGGCGATGCGCCGCAGGACAAAAAATATGCGGGTGAGCCGACGCGCGTGCTCATCGGCAACGGCAACACGTTTCGCGAGTATGTGACCGTCAATCGCGGCACGGCCAAGGACAAGGGTGTGACCACGGTCGGCGATGACAATCTGTTCATGGCGTCATCGCATGTGGCCCACGATTGCATCGTCGGCAGTCATTGCGTGTTCGCCAACCTGGCAACGCTTGCGGGGCACGTCGATATCGATGATTGGGTGATCCTCGCCGGCTTCACCGGCGTGCATCAGTTTTGTAAGGTCGGCATGCATGCGTTCATCGCCAATAACACGGCGGTCACGCGCGATGTGCCGCCCTATGTGATGGCGGTGGGGCATCCGGCCGAACCGCATTCGATCAATGCCACCGGTATTTCGCGGCGCGGCTTCTCTGCCGAACAAGTGCGCAACATCAAAAATGCGTACAAGACGCTGTATCGATCGGAGCTGCCGTTGCAGGAAGCCATCGACGAGATCACGCGAGCCGCGCAGAACCAGCCCGAGCTGCAAGCCTTCGTCGATTTCTTTCCGCGGTCCAACCGCAGCCTGATCCGTTGAGCGGGACGGGCCACTCTGCAGAACCTTTGATTGCGCTCGTGGCCGGCGAGGCGTCGGGCGACAACCTCGGTGCCGCGCTGATCGCGGCGATTCGCGAGCGCTTGCCCGGTGCGCGCTTCGTCGGGGTGCCCGGACCGCGCATGCGCGAGGCCGGTTGCGAGGCGCTCGCCGCGAGCGACGAACTTGCAATCATGGGGTTCGCCGAGATCCTGCGGCACTTGCCGCGGCTGCTGCGGCTGCGGCGCCGGCTGATCAAAGAATTGAGCGCGCGGCGCCCAGCGGTCTTCGTCGGCATCGATGCGCCGGAATTCAATCTCGGGCTCGCACGCCGGCTCAAGCGGGCGGGCGTGCCGACTGTGCAGTACGTGAGTCCGCAGGTCTGGGCCTGGCGGCAGGGGCGGGTGCGCGGCATCGCCGAATCCTGTGACCGAATTCTTTGTCTGCTGCCGTTCGAGCCCGAGTTCTATGCGCAACATGGCGTAGCGGCGCGTTTCGTGGGTCATCCGCTCGCCGATCAGTTTCCGCTGCAAGCCGATCGCCGTGCCGCCCGCGCCGCGCTCGGCTATGCAGAGTCCGACGAGATCGTGGCGCTCTTGCCCGGCAGCCGCATGGGCGAGGTGTCGCGACTGGCGATGCCCTTCGTGGGTACTGCGCAGTGGCTTGCGGCACGCCGTCCAGGTGTGAAATTTGTAGTGCCGCTGACGAGCGCCGCGACGCGAACGCATTTCGAGTCGGTGCTCGCACCCGCGAGCGCGGCACTTGCGATCAAAGTTCAGGACGGCCAGTCGCGGTTGGCGCTCGCGGCTGCCGACGTGGTACTCACGGCCTCGGGTACCGCGACGCTCGAGACCTTGCTCTCGCAGCGCCCCATGGTGGTCGCTTACCAACTCGCACCGCTGACGGCGTTTTTGTTGCGCCGACTCGGTCTCGTGAAAGTGAAGCATTTCGCGCAGCCGAACCTGCTCGTGGGGCGCGAGGTGGTCCCGGAGTTTTTTCAGGAAGCCGTCACAGCCGAGGCGCTGGGGGCGGCCGTGCTGCGCTGGCTGGAGGAGCCGGCGGCGCTCGAGTCGCTGCAGCGCGACTTTGCGAGCGTGCACCAGCAATTGCGACAGGGTGGCGCGGGTCTGGCGGCTGACGCCGTGCTCGAACTCGTGCCTCGTTAGAGCATCACGATCATTGAGCCTCAAGATAGGTGCGCACCAGGACATGATTGAGTGGTCGGCGGGCGTGGATGAAGCCGGTCGGGGTCCGCTCGCGGGGCCGGTGGTGGCGGCTGCGGTCATTCTCGATCCGGCGCGACCGATTGCGGGGCTGGCGGACTCGAAAGCGCTGAAGTCCCCGCAGCGCGCGGCGATCGCGCCGCTGATCCGCGAGCGCGCCGTTGCCTGGGGCATTGGTCTTGCAAGCGCTGCCGAAATCGATGCGATCAATATTTTGCAGGCGACGCTGCTCGCCATGCGCCGCGCGGTGATCGCGCTGGCGGTGGCGCCGACGCACCTCGACATCGACGGCAATCGCCTGCCTTCGCTCGAGGGCCTCGAGGGCGTGCGCTCGGCGGCCGCCATCATCAAGGGCGACAGCAAGGTGGCGGCGATCAGCGCGGCCTCGATACTCGCCAAGACCGCGCGAGATCACGTTATGGAACAACTGGATACGCGTCATCCTGAATATGGTTTCGCGATCCACAAGGGTTATCCCGTGCCCGCGCATCTGGCTGCGCTCGACGCACATGGGCCATCGCCGGTGCACCGCAGGAGCTTCGCGCCGGTAAGATCACGCCTGCGATGACCGACTTCGTCCACCTCCGCCTGCATACCGAGTACTCGCTGGTCGACAGCGTGGTGCGGATCCCGGAGCTCATCACGCAGGTGGTAGCCGAAGGCATGTCGGCGGTTGCCGTCACCGATCAAAGTAATCTCTTCGCTTTGGTGAAGTTCTACAAGGCGGCGCTCGAGAAGGGCGTGAAGCCGATTGTCGGCGTCGACTTGCTGATCGCCGAGCCCGGTGAACGCGTGGCGCCCATACGCATCGCGCTGCTCTGTCAGAACGAGGCGGGCTACCGCAACCTCACCCGGCTGGTCAGCCGCGCGTATCTCGAAGGCCAGCAGCGTGGCGAACCACGCATCGAGCGCGCGTGGCTTGATGCGCGCTCCACCGCAGGGCTGATTGCCTTGTCGTGTGGCCCTGAGGGTGATGTCGGACGAGCATTGGCCGCGGGTAAAGTTGCCGATGCGCGCCGGCAGCTCGCCGCGTGGCGAGCGCTTTTCGGTGATCGTTATTACCTTGAAGTCAGTCGAGTGGGTCGCGAGGGCGAGGAGGCGCTGCTCGCCGCGACCGTCGAACTCGCGCTCGCCGAGTCGGTGTCGATCGTGGCCACCAACGACGTGCGATTTTTGTCGTCTGCCGATTTCGAGGCGCACGAAGCGCGCGTCTGCATCCATGAGGGTACGCAACTCGGCGATCCCTCGCGGCCACGACGCTACACGCCGCAGCAGTATCTGCGCAGCCCCACCGAGATGGTCGAGTTGTTTGCCGATCTGCCCGAGGCCCTCGAGAATTCGCGGCAGATTGCGCGGCGCTGCAGTCTGCTGCTGCAGCTCGGCGAGAGTCGTTTGCCGGAGTATCCGGTGCCGGCAGGCGAGACTACCGAGGGTCATTTGCGTAGCGAGTCTGCACGCGGGCTCGAGGCGCGACTTGCGCGCATGGCCACCGTCGGTCGCGCGAGCTATGAGTCGCGACTCGACACCGAGCTCGCCGTCATCTGCAGGATGGGCTTTGCCGGCTATTTTTTGATCGTCGCCGATTTCGTCCGCTGGGCGCGCGAGAACGCGGTCCCGGTGGGGCCGGGGCGTGGTTCGGGCGCCGGGTCGCTCGTCGCCTATTCTTTGGGCATCACCAATATCGACCCTCTGCAATACGATTTGCTGTTCGAGCGTTTTCTCAATCCCGAGCGCGTCTCGATGCCCGACTTCGACGTCGACTTTTGCATGGACGGCCGCGATCGGGTGATCGATTACGTCGCCGAAAAATACGGCCGCAAGCGTGTCTCGCAGATCATCACCTACGGCACGATGGCGGCGAAGGCGGTGGTACGCGATGTGGGTCGCGTGCTCGGTTTCGGTTACGGGTACGTCGACAAGATCGCCAAGCTCGTGCCGCTCGAGCTCGATATCACGCTCGATGCCGCACTCGAGAAAGAGCCCGAGCTCAAAAAGCTTCACAAAGACGACGAAGAGGTCCGCGGGCTCATTGACCTGGCCAGATCACTCGAAGGCCTGACGCGTAATGCCGGCAAGCATGCGGGCGGCGTGGTGATCGCGCCCTCGGTGCTCGAAGATTTCGCGCCGCTTTACTGTGAAGAAGGCGGCGGCAGCGTGGTCACGCAGTTCGACAAGGACGACGTCGAAGCGGCCGGCCTCGTGAAGTTCGACTTTCTCGGCCTGCGCACCCTGACCATCATCGACCACGCGGTACGCACCATCAACGAGGAGCGGGCGCGGCGGCGCGCCGCGGGCGAGGGCGAGGAAGCGCCGCTCGACATGGCGACCTTGCCGATGGACGATGTGGCGACCTTCCAGTTGCTCAAAAATTGTGCGACGACGGCGGTCTTCCAGCTCGAGTCGCGCGGCATGAAGGATCTGGTGCGGCGCCTGCAACCCGATCGCTTCGAGGACGTGGTCGCGCTCGTCGCCTTGTTCCGTCCGGGTCCGCTGCAGTCCGGCATGGTCGATGATTTCATTGGCCGCAAGCACGGGCGCATCGACGGTCCGATCGATTACCTGCACCCCTCGCTCGAGACCGTGCTGAAGCCGACCTACGGCGTCATTCTGTATCAGGAGCAGGTGATGCAGATCGCGCAGGTGCTCGCGGGCTACAGCCTTGGGGGCGCCGATCTGCTGCGCCGGGCGATGGGCAAGAAAAAGCCCGAGGAAATGGCCAAGCAGCGCAGCATTTTCGTCGATGGCGCCAAAGCGCGCGGCGTGCCTGAGGCGCAGGCTGCTCATATCTTTGACCTGATGGAGAAATTCGCGGGCTACGGCTTCAACAAGTCGCACTCTGCCGCCTATGCGTTGCTCTCCTATCAAACGGGCTGGCTGAAGGCGCATTACCCCGAGGCCTTCATGGCCGCGGTGCTCGCGGCCGACATGGACCACACCGACAAGGTGGTCACCATCAAGGACGAGTGCGATCGCATGGGGATCACCGTGCTGCCGCCCGACGTCAACACTTCGGCGTATGCGTTCGTGGTGGCGGCACCGCGCGAGGTGCGCTACGGGCTCGGCGCCATCAAGGGCGTTGGCCAGTCAGCGGTTGAGGCGATCACCGCTGAGCGCGCCGCCAAGGGTCCCTATCGCAGCCTCGAAGATATTTGTCGCCGACTCGATCTCAATCGGGTCAATCGCCGGGTGCTCGAGGCGCTCATTCGCTCGGGCAGTCTCGATTCCCTCGGCGTCAATCGTGCGACACAGATGGCGCGGCTCGCGGCGGCGATGCAACTCGGCGAGCAGGCGACGCGCGCGGTCGAGACCGGACAGGTCGATCTCTTCGGCCTCGCGCAGGGTGCGGAGCAGGCTGCCGAAGCCAGTGCCGAAGCGGTACTGCTACAACCGGAGTGGAGCGAGGCCATGCGTCTGGCGGGCGAGCGCGAGACGCTCGGACTTTATCTCACCGGACATCCGCTCGCACGCTACGAGAAAGATCTGCCGCGTTTCGTGAGCGGCCGCATTGCCGACATCTTGAGCGACAGGCCGACACTGGGGTCTGCCGAGCGTGGATTCTTTGGTGGGCGGCTGGCGACGGTCGCCGGCTACATCCACGAAATCCGCAAACGGACAAATCGAACGTCGATCGTGCTCGATGATCGCACCGGTCGTATCGAGGTCACTTTCTTTGAGGAGACCTTGCAGAAGTTCCGTGAGCTGATCGTCAAAGATGCGCTGGTGGTCATCGATGGGCAGCTGCGCTACGACGAGCAGGGCGAGACCTGGCGCCTCGCCGCCAAAAAAGTCACCGAACTCGATCGTGCCCGTGAGCAGCAGACGCATCGCATCGTGCTCATTTGGCCGCGCGCCAATGGCAGCGATCAGGGATTGATGCTACAGCGCCTTGCCGATACTTTGGCCGCGTATCGGCCGGGACCCTGCGCGGTGGGCGTGCGCTATGCCGGCGAGCAGGCGAGCGCGGGGCTCGAGCTGGGCGCTGAGTGGAAGGTGCGTGCGAGTCCCGAACTCATCGAGGCGCTCGAGCAGCTGGTCGGCAGCAATGGCGTGCGGGTGGTCTACGGCCCCCCGCCCGGGACGGCGAATTCGGCCTACGGTTGAAAGCCCGGGGATGGCCCCGTAACCTGCAGGCCATGGGTATCAATTTCCTCGACTTCGAACAGCCGATCGCCGAGCTCGAGGCGAAGATCGAGGAGCTGCGGCATGTCACGGCCGGTGCGGGCGTGAACGTGCAGGAGGAGATCACCCGGCTGCAGTCGCAGAGCGACCAGCTCACGCGCAGCATCTTCGCCAAGCTCAGTCCTTGGCAGATCACGCAGCTTGCGCGTCATCCGCAGCGACCCTACACCCTCGATTATCTGCGCGAGGCCTTCACCGAGTTCGAAGAGCTGCACGGTGATCGCATGTTCGGCAACGATCAGGCGCTCATCGGCGGGCTGGCGCGGCTCGGCGGCGAAGCTGTGGTGGTGGTCGGTCATCAGAAAGGTCGCGACACCAAGGAGCGCGTGCGGCGCAACTACGGCATGCCCAAGCCCGAGGGCTATCGCAAGGCGCTGCGCCTGATGCACCTCGCCGATCGTTTTTCTTTGCCGCTCATCACCTTCATCGATACGCCGGGAGCCTATCCGGGGCTCGACTCCGAAGAGCGCGGCCAGAGCGAGGCCATCGCGCGCAATTTGTTCGAGATGGCGAAACTGCGCGTGCCGGTGATCAGTGTGGTGATCGGCGAGGGCGGTTCGGGCGGTGCGCTCGCAATCGGTGTTTGCGATCGCTTGCTGATGCTGCAATTCAGTACCTACTCGGTGATCTCGCCCGAGGGCTGCGCTTCCATTCTTTGGAAGAGCGCCGACAAAAAAGAAACCGCTGCCGAGGCGATGGGCTTGACGGCCGACCGCCTGCGTTCGCTGGGGCTCATCGATGAAGTGATCGCCGAGCCCTTGGGCGGGGCGCACCGCAAGGGCAGCGTGATCGCGAGCTCCGTCAAAGATGCGCTGCTGCATCATCTGCATGAACTGCAGGCCAAGCCGCGTGAGACGCTGCTGGCCGAGCGATCCTGCCGCCTCGCAGGCTTCGGCGTATTCGCCGAGGAGCCAGGCTGAGTACGTCGGCCGATGCACTGCTGGGGCGGCTCGGGCGCGAGCTCGAGCGGCTGGCGCAAGAGGCAGTGCCGCAAAGATTTTGTGTCGCCTTGAGCGGCGGTGCGGATTCGGTCGCACTGCTCGTTGCCCTCGCAGCCTTGCGCAAGACGCATGTGTTGTTGCGCGGTCGATCCTTGCGCGCGGTGCATGTGCATCATGGTCTGCGACCCGCCGCCGACGCCTGGGCGCGGTACTGCCGAGCGCTCTGCCGAAAACTCGGCGTATCACTTTTGGTGCGCCGAGTCAGCGTGCCGCGCAGGTGTGGGCGTTCGCTGGAGGCCGAGGCGCGCAGTGCACGCTACGCGGCGCTCGCACAGGGTTTACGACGGGGTGAGTGGCTGCTCACGGCGCATCACGAGGATGACCAACTCGAGACCTTGCTGCTGCAGTTGTTGCGCGGTGCCGGAGTGGCGGGTCTTGCGGGCATGCCGCGGCTTGCAATTTTTGAGGCGGGGTATCTGGTGCGCCCGCTGCTCGGCGAGTCGCGCGCCACGCTCGAGCATTGGCTGCGCGCGCGCGGCGTCGCTTGGGTCGATGATGACAGCAATGTCGATGAGCGCTTCGATCGTAATTATTTGCGGCAGCGCGTGGTGCCGCTGTTGCGGGCGCGATGGCCGGCGGCCGCGGCGGTGGCGGCGCGTAGTGCCGCGCATCTGGGCGAGGCGCGCGAGTTACTCGAGGTCTTGGCGGCGAGCGATCTGCAGGCGGTGGGTGTCGCGGTCGGCGTGGATGCGGCGCGCCTGATCGATCTGCAACGCTTGGGCGAACTCAGCGCCGCGCGCCAACGCAACCTGCTCCGTTATTGGTTGCGGCAACGCGGTCTTGCCTTGCCTGATGCCGTGCACCTCGAACGAATTCGTACCGAGCTGCCGGCGGCGCGTCGCGATGCGCAACCCGCGGTGCGCTGGGATGGCGGCGAAGTCAGACGCTTCAAGAGCAGGCTCTACGCACTCTTGCCCGCGCGGGCGGCGAGCGCTGCGCTGGCGACCGCGTCCGCGTCGACTCCGCAGGCTGCCCGTAACTCACGCGCGATGCGCCGCTGGCATTGGCGGCGTCAGCCAAACTTCGTTCTTGAC
>VGUP01000022.1 GCA_016874175.1 Gammaproteobacteria bacterium
AAAAGGCTCGGTGGTTGTTGCAATAGGCATTGCTTTATTGCTTTACCACTTCTTGACGAGAGTACGTAAAGACCAGGCGAATAAAACTGAAGGTGATCCGCCAACGAGCTGATTAGCTCGTCGTTGCACAAAGATACGTGCCGACTTTCCAATCAGTTCTCTTCGGGGAATCCCGCAACAACCCGCTGTAATCCCCTCCCTCTGCTCTCTTTGGTCTGAGAGCCTCTGGGGACATCTGGATCTGACCGTGAGGAGAAGTGGAGCGGGCGATGGGAATCGAACCCACGTTAGTAGCTTGGGAAGCTACAGTTCTACCATTGAACTACGCCCGCGCGCGACGAAGCATTCTAGAAGCAGGCTCGGGCGCGGAGCAACCACAAACCGCATTGCCGGCCAGTGCTACACGCGACGTAGTGGCGAGGCGGCATTCGGTTACCGAGTCATCTGTCAGTCGCTGAGCACGATGTTCAAATCGCCGACGCCCACGCGGGCTTCGATCGGCTGCTGACCTGCCCCCTGGCCACTGACACTGCCACCCACGGCACTGCCTTTGACGGTGCCGTCGAGTCCCTTCAACGAAACACCACCCACACCAGTTTTGCCATCGATCGTGCCGGCATTAACTCGCGGTGTGCGAATGCTCGCATCACCGGTACCGACCTGCAGGGTGATCGCGCCGACGGCGATATCGATGTCGGCATCGCCCACGCCAACATCCACCTCGATGCGTTTGGCGGGCGCAGTGACCTTGACGTCGCCGACACCGAGCTTCACCTCGACCGTCGACAGCGTTTTCTTTGGCAGCCGCAGCAACCAACGCTCTGCGATGTTCTTGGCATCGACTTCGAGGCTGAGTTGATCGCCGCGGGTGGTGGCAGACATGTCGAGATTTTTGACATCCGGGAGGGCGCTGAAAATACCGGTCGTGCGCTTCGGTTTGATCGTGACCTGCGCTTCGAGTACATCGCCCGTGCCCTGCTCGATGCGGACCTCGCCGACGCCGGAGCGCAGCGCCAAGGACGCGATCTCAGCAGCCTTGAAGGATCGGGTGCGCGTCACTTCGTCGGCGGCCGCCACAGTGGTCGACAGCGCAAGCGCGATCAGTCCCATGGCAACAAACAGGGGGCGAGCTGCTGACATGGCTATCTCCAATCGAACCGATCTTGGGTTGGTGTTTTATTTAACCATATCACCTCGGAGCTGACGATATCAATCGGGTGCCCGCAGAGGATTTTCACACCGTGGACGGCAGCAGGTCGAAGCGCGCATTGACGGGGGTCAATCAAGTTAACTTTCGGTTTGGATTTGAAACATGTCGCGTCATTACCGATTCCACCAACTCGACGTCTTTTCGGCGGAAGCCTTTCTCGGCAATCCACTCGCCGTAGTCCATGACGCCGATGACTTGTCGTGGGTGCAGATGGCGGCCTTTGCGCGCTGGACCAATCTCTCCGAGACCACGTTTTTGCAGCGACCGAGCACCGCGGGCGCCGATTATCGCGTGCGGATCTTCACCCCAGGCGGGGAGTTGCCCTTCGCCGGACACCCCACTTTGGGCAGCGCGCGGGCCTGGCTTGCAGCCGGCAACACGCCACAAAACGCAGGCGAGGTCGTGCAGGAATGCGGGATTGGGCTGGTGCGTGTCCGCGTGGCCGGCGACCGCTTGGCCTTTGCCGCACCGCCGCTGCGCCGTAGCGGAATTTTGGATGAGCAATTGCTAATGACCATCGTCGCCGGTCTGAAAATCTCGCGCAGCGATATCGTCATGCACCAGTGGGTCGACAACGGACCAGGTTGGTGCGCGGTGATGCTGCGCTCGGCCGAGCAGGTGCTGACGCTGCAGCCCGACATGGGGCTCCTCCACGAGGTGAAACTCGGGGTCATCGGCCCGCTGCTTGCAGGCAGCGCGGCGATGTTCGAGGTCCGGGCTTTTGTTCCGGGCCTGGGCGTAGCCGAGGACCCGGTCACCGGTAGTCTGAATGCCGGTCTCGCCGTCTGGCTGATCCGTACCGGTCAGGCACCCCCCGAGTTCACGGTCTCGCAGGGTCAGGTGCTGAAGCGACGAGGACTGGTCCATATCGAGCGCCGGGGTGACGACATTTGGATCGGGGGTGACACCATGATCCGTATCGAGGGCTCGCTGCATATCCCTTGAACCCGGGATACCGGGTAACTTTATTAACAATTTTTGTGGATTTTTTATAAATCCTTGATCAATATAGTTGCCCGACGTCGACCAAAGAAATCGGCGGGAGGGCGACCTTAATGAAAAAGCGCGATTTTTTGAAGACGACGGTCCTGGTCCTGTCCGTCGCCTGGGGTTTTGGCTCGGAGGTGCGCGCGCAACTCGAGGGTGGCATTGACGAGCTCACCCGCGAAATGGGTTTCGCTCTCGAGCTCTCTTTCGAAAAAACGGTCGCCATCACCGGGGCGCTGCTGCATATCGCTCGCGAGAAATTGCTGTCCCTCGAGTTTGCCAAGGTCGCGAAATTTTTGTCGGGTACCGAGCGCCTGATTTTTCAGGCCGCTAACGAAGTGAACGGCGCTCTGCCCAAGACGATCGAGGGTCTGGCTCCCATACTCGAAAAACTCGCGCTACCCCCCGAGGCTGGCGACAACGGCCGAGCGTTCATCGTCCAATATCTGCGCGAGAAAGGCGGTCGCGAGGTCGTCGCATTGCTGCAAAAAGCCTGGCGGGCCTGAGTTCGGCTTTAGGGTGGTCGGTGCACTAACGGTCGGTACGGGCGTAGCGCATCACGCCGAGCATCAAGACCACGGTCAATAAAAAGTCACCGAAGCTCGTGTAGTAGAGCCAGGTGTCCTGACTCGTGTATTCGGCGAACACCCAATTGACGCCGGCCATCACCAACCCCAAGACCCCGAGCCCAAGCGCAAGACGCTGCGGGTCCATCGGCTGCATCATGTAGCGCAGCAAACGTACCCCAAAATATCGGCCCTTGTTGAAGACGGCATCGCCCAAGGTGATCGTGGCGACGAGCACACCCAAAATGGTGCTCTTCATTTTCACGGCCCAGTCATCCTGAAAAACCCAGGAGAACCCGGCCGAGATCAACAGTATCACGATGCCGAAGATCGCCAGACCGCCGAGTAAATCAACCTTGACGAAGCGCTGCGCGACCACCACCGCCAAACCTGCGCCAGCCGTCGCCAGCGCCGAGAACGGCAAATCATCAGTCAGTTGACCGAAATGAAAAACAGCACGCTGATTCCAACGTCTACGCCGATGGAGTATTTATTGCGCGCGAACGCCTGAACCATCTGGGCCTTGCTGCGTTGGTGCTCGGCCTCCCACTCGGCAGGACTCTTGTTACCGATCGTCGGCAAGCGGATGACGCGGCCCGGATGGCTCTCGTGAATCAACACGTCATCGAGACGAACCGAGATCCCAATGCGGAACCAGTCGATATAGCCCAACTCGATCTTGACCTGACGACCGTCGGCCAGAGCGAATGAAAGTTGATGAGTCCGCCAACCTGCGGGTTGTATGACATCAGTGAAATCGTAGGCGAGTAATTTCCGATCACGAAACACTCGCGACGCTATGGTCTTGAAGCCGACCGCCGCCTCAGCCCGATAGATCCCGCCATCGAGCGCGAAGTTGAAACGGTATGTCCAGAGTCTCAACGTAATCCCTCGCTAGCAAAATCAGTCGATGGTCGGTCGATGTAGTAATGGATGAATTCCGCGGTTACGCCGCCGCTTTCACGGACCACATGATGGCTGAGCGTCGCACCGACTTTGTCCATGGCGCGCTGCGACCGGAGATTATCGACCGCCACATGAAACCAAACACGATCGACGAATTTGAATGCGTGATCGAGCATCAATGATTTCAGCTCCCGATTGAAAAGACCACCCCAGCAACGACGTGTCAAAAAGGTATAGCCGACGACCACGTCCCGCGCGGTCTCGTGGTACTCGTAAAAACTGGAGCTGCCGATCACCTCGCCTGTACTGCGCTCGCGGACCACTAGGCCGCCACCGCCGTTCAGCAAGCGCTCGAACAGGGTACTGAAGACCTCGGGTCGCCAGCGGTCATGCGCAGGATGTTGCTCCCAGATGAGGGGGTCCGAGGCCACGGCATAGAGCGCATCGAAATCGCTTCGAACAAGCGGCTGCACGAGCAGTAAGCTGCCTGTCAGCGTCGGCTGAAAATCGTAGCTCACCGCGACGCGGCTTCGAGACCGACTCATGCTGACTCCGGATAGGGCCAATACGCCATCGAATAACTGATGGGATTATATACGCGGTCGATCGTGATACCTTGAGCCTTGATGAAAACCAAACGGGAAATCGTCGACAACTGGCTGCCGCGTTACACCGGAACCCCACTGGAGGGTTTCGGCAAGTTCGTGCTGCTGACCAACTTCGGCAACTACCTCGAACTTTTTGCGCAAGAGACCGGCGCTGAAATCGTCGGCCGCGATCGATCGATGCCCAACGCCACCGCCGATGGCATCACCATGATCAACTTCGGCATGGGTAGCGCCAACGCGGCCACCGTGATGGATCTGCTGTCGGCGATCGCGCCGAAAGCGGTACTGCTGCTCGGTAAATGCGGCGGCCTGAAGCGCAAGAACCAGATTGGCGATTTGGTACTGCCGATCGCTGCTATTCGTGGCGATGGTGCATCCGACGACTATCTGCTGCCCGAAGTGCCGGCGCTGCCTGCATTCAGTCTGCAGCGCGCGGTGTCGACCATGATCCGCGATCTCAATTGCGATTACTGGACCGGCACGGTATACACCACCAATCGACGTGTCTGGGAGCACGACGACGAATTCAAAGAATATCTGCGCAAGACGCGCTGTATGGCGATCGACATGGAGACCGCGGCCATTTTTGCCGCCGGTTTTGCCAACTCTATCCCCGCAGGCGCATTGTTGCTGGTGAGTGATCAGCCGATGGTCCCCGAAGGCGTGAAGACTGAGGCCTCGGATCGGCGAGTCACCAATGAATTCGTGCTGCGACATATCCGTATCGGTATCGAGGCCTTGCGCCTCATTCGTCGTCACGGCAAGAGCGTCAAACACCTGCGCTTCGACGAATAGCGAGCCTCACGCCGAAGCGCTTGGCGATGTTGCGCTTCTCGAGATCTTCGCCCACGGCCTCGCCATCGCTGACAGCATCGAGATTGCGGTTAGTCTCGTTGCGCAGTACCACGACCATATCGGTCGGGGCATCGAGCGCAAACGGGAATTCGTGCCACGTGCCCACATGCATCAGCAAGCCGCAATCGCCGGCAAAACAAAAAGCTCGTGCCTGTGCAAGATCGGGCAGATCACCCTGCGTCGGCGGCGCCAGCACGGCGCACCAAGGCAGAGCGTTGAGCGGCAAAAAAACTTGCGTGTGCTTGAAGTGCCGCTCCATCCAGGTCACTTCGAGCGGGCGTGGATGCACTCGCGCCAAAGAAAGGCAGGTATCGGCATCGGACATGAAGGCCGGTTTTTCCATAAGCTCGACCGCGTCGTCATAAAAACGCGTCTGTGTCACGGGTCGGCCGCGACCGAAGGCGAGCAACTCACCGAACGGCGCAATATTCTCGGCTGTGGCTGGCTCGAGCTCTAACTCCACGCGGCGCAGATCGCTCAGCGGAAAACTTTGGCCCAGAAAGTCTTCATGTCTTCCCATGACTGGCGATCGGTGCGCTCGTCGTAGGCCAACGGCAAGTTGTACTTCTTGCCCTTGTCGGTGGCCTCGGGGTTGGTGAAGCCGTGCTTCGCACCCGGATAGGAGTGAAATTCATAGTCGGCACCGAGTCCTTCCATTTCTTTGCGGAAGGCCGCTTGATCTTCAGCGGGCACCATACCGTCAGCCTCGCCGTGACAGATGAGCACCGAGGGCTTAAACTCGCCGCGCTTGGCCTGATGAGCAGCACGCAGTGCACCGTGAAAACTTGCCACACCGCACAGCGGCAGCCCGATGCGGCCCATGTGCAACGACAAGGCGCCGCCCAAGCAATACCCCATCGCGCCAATGCAATCCGGATCGACCATGGGGTGCGCACGCAAGGTGTCGTAGGCGGCCTTGAGCCGCTCGCCGAGCGCGGGAACATCGGCGAAGAGGCCATTCATGAGCGTACCGGCCTCGGTCGAATCGGCCGCTTCTCGACCATCGCCGTAGACGTCGGTGGCCATGGCGACGAAGCCGAGTCCCGCAAGCTCGCGCGCACGACGTCGCAGGTAATCATTGAGCCCCCACCACTCGGGAAGCACGATCAGACCCGGTCGCTTGGCTGCGCGCGCCGGATCATAGGCGAGGTAACTCGCGAACTCGCGACCGACCGCTTGATAACGAACGATTTCTGTATGGGACTGGTCAGGCATGACGACGGAATCCTCGAACTTGGAAGGGGGCAGACTCGGCTGCCGCCGCAAAGCTTGCGTATGTTGCACTTTGGGATCAAGGTCGCTGGCGCGCAAGTCCCTTGAATATCTGGTGCCATAATGCGGGCGATGGAAGATGTCTCACCGCCGCAACGCCGTATCCGCAGCTTTGTCCTGCGGGCGGGCCGCATCACGGCGGCGCAGCAGCGGGCGCTCACGGAATTGTGGCCAAGTTATGGCATCGACCTGCCCGCAGCACCCACACTGATCGATCTTGACCTGTTGTTTGGCCGCAAGGCCCCCCGCTCGCTCGAGATCGGCTTCGGCAATGGCGATAACTTGCTGGGTCTCGCCAAGGCGCATCCGGAGAGCGATTTCATTGGGGTTGAGGTGCACCGCGCCGGCGTCGGACATTTGCTGCTGGCAGCACATGAGGCCGGAGTCACCAATCTGCGGGTGATCTGCCATGACGCCGTCGAAGTTCTGGAGCGCTACCTCGCGGCAGACTCGCTCGATGAAGTGCTGATTTTGTTCCCGGACCCTTGGCACAAGAAGCGACATCACAAACGGCGCTTGGTACAGCCCGCATTCGTGAATTTGCTAGCTTCGAGACTGGCGCGGGGTGGGCGCCTGCAGCTCGCCACTGATTGGGAACCCTACGCCACGCAGATGCTGGAAGTCGTCGGCGCCGATGCGCAGTTCAAAAATATTGCCGGAGATATCGCGTCAGCAGGCTTCTTGCCACGACCCGACTGGCGGGCGCTAACCCGCTTCGAGCGCCGTGGCCAAAGATTGGGCCATGGGGTGTGGGATTTATCGTTCGCGCGACTTGGCTAATACCGATGAGCGGATACTGATCAGCCAAGACCGAAACTCGCCCGGATGCCATCGACGATGAACTGCACCGCCAGCGCGCCGAGCACCACACCGAGCAGGCGGTTGGCGACGTTGGTACCGGTTGCCCCGAGAATACGTATCAGCGGCCCTGCACCCAGCATCATCACCAAAGAAATCAGCAGAACCAGCACGGCCGCTGCAAGCAGTGCGGCGAACAAGGCCGGCTGATCGACCACCGACACCGGGCCGAACCACAGCAGAATAGTGGTGAGTGCACCGGGACCCGACATGAAGGGAAACGCCAACGGAAACACGGAGATATCGGCTCGGCGACGACTCTCGGCTTGCTCATCCGTCGAGGTGCGGGTCCCAGACTCACGCGCAAAGACCATCTCGAGGGCGACCAGAAACAGTAGCAAACCACCGAAGATGCGGAACGAGTCGATGCTGATCCCCATAGCGTCGAGGAATGCGGCACCACTCAGCGCAAAACCGATGATGATCATGCCGGCGACGATCACCGATTTGATCGCCATGCGTTTGCGATAGGCCGCATTCGCACCCTCGGTCAGTGTCGCGAACACCGGCACGAGCGAAATCGGCTCCACCACCAGAAAAAACACGACGAAGAATTTGAGGAAGGATTCGATCACTGCGGCGACTCGGCGACCCTCTGGGGCCGCGCATTGTCCACATCCGCAGGGTTCGACGCCAGTACGATGTCATCGCCCTGCAATGCGACCGCCACCGGGCGTAGCTTGCGGCCGAGACAAGGTCCCGCTACGCAGCTGCCGCTCGCTGGATCAAAAAGTGCCCCGTGTGAAGAACATTGGATGAACTGGCGATCAGCCGTGAGGAAGCGATGCGGCAAGAGATCAAGCGGGTGCCCGGCGTGCGGGCAGAAGTTGATCCAAGCGCGCAAGCTACCGTCGTCGAGGCGCAGCACAAAACCTTTGAGTGGCCAGTCGCCATCGCCAACGCGAAATCCGCGGCTGCCAGTCTCGGCAAGATCGGCCAGCTTACAAAGAATAGAGTCGGTCGAAATCGGGGCGCTCACGGCAGATCGAGTTTTGCGATGCGCGCCCGTTGCCACCAGACCATCGCCAGCCCGGGCAAAGCGGTGAAGAAAGTCAGCACGAAAAACGGTGCCCAGCCCAAGGTATCGGAGAGAATGCCTGCGGGTGCACCCAGCAAATTGCGCGGCAACACGGCAATAGCCGAGAGCGCCGCATATTGAAAGGCACTGAAACGCGCGTCGCAAATTCCCATGATGAAAACAACCAGGGCCGTATTGCCCATCGAGCCCACGAAGTTGTCGAGAAACACGACGGTCGACATCAGCAGCGAATTATTGCCTTGAACGGCGACCAAAAAATAGCCGAGATTGGCGATCGCCTGCACGACACCGAACAACAACAAGGCGCGCACGAGACCAAGCTCTACCAGCCAAAGGCCACCCACCACGGCACCGCCGATGTTGGCGATCAGCATGACGGTCTTGGTAACCGCCCCGATTTCCGTCTTGCTGAAACCGACATCCATCAAAAAAGGCGTCAACAGCTTGAGCGCGAACGCATCACCCACCTTGTAGAGCACGATAGTGAGCAACAACAGCAGCATTCCTTCGCCAGCTAAAAGCTGTCGCAGCGGACCGGTGACCGCCTCTTGCAGAGTGCGGGGTGGTGGCGCGCGCTGCTCCGGCTCGGGCGCCAAAAAGGTCACCAGCGTCACCGCCAGCATGCCGCCCGCCATGACGAAGTAGGTGCTGCGCCAACCGATGAGATCGGCAAGAATCAGTGCACCTGCAAAAGAAAACCAGGCGGCCAGCCGATAACCGAGATTTGCGGCGGTGGCTGCAGGCCCGCGTTCTGCAGCCGAGACGAGATCGGTGCGCCAAGCATCAATGACGATGTCCTGCGACGCTGAAAAGAACGCCACGACTACGGCGAGGACCGCAAAGGGCGCAAGCCCCTGCTCGAGCCCGTGGGTGGCCATCGCGGCAAGCGCCGCCGCCAAGGCAAGCTGAAAGATCAGAATCCAGCCGCGACGACGGCCGAGAAACGGCATCGAAAAACGATCGAGAAAAGGCGCCCACACTGGCTTCAGCGTATAGGCCAGGCCCACCAAAGAAAGCCAGCCGATGGTGGTGTTGGTGACGGCGGCGTCTTTGAGCCAAGCCTGCATTGTCGCCTCGGTGAGATTGAACGGCAAACCCGACGCCACGCCCATCACAACCACCGCGCCCAGCCGCGGGCTCGTCAAAATTTCACGCAGCTGCGGCTTGGCAGAATCTTTGGTGTCGCTCATGACTTTGGGCTCCTCTCCGCTCGACCAAGCTTCAGGTCGTAGTCGAGAATGAGTGGCGCATGATCGGAGAACCGGCTGTCCTTGTGGATGCGCGCGCCGCTCGCGGCTCCCGCGAGCCCCTTGCTGACGATCTGGTAGTCGATACGCCAACCCACATTCTTTGACCAGGCCTGACCACGATTCGACCACCAGGTGTATTGGTCGGGCTGATCGTTGACTTCGCGGAAGGCATCGACATAACCGGCGGTACCCAAGAGCTCGTCCATCCAGGCGCGCTCTTCAGGCAAGAAGCCCGAGTTTTTTTGATTCGATTGCCAGTTGCGCAGATCGATTTCTTTGTGGGCGATATTCCAGTCACCGCACAGAATGTACTCGCTCTTGCGACGCCGCAGCCGCCGCAAGAAAGGCATGAAGGCATCGAGAAACCGAAACTTCGAGGCCTGTCGTTCGGGCCCTGAGGAGCCGGAGGGCAGATAGAGCGACACCACCGCCAACGCCCCGAAACGCGCCTCGAGATAACGGCCCTCGCGATCGAACTCGTCGACGCCGAAGCCGCGGATGACCTCTTCGGGTGGCTGTCGGCAGTAGAGCGCCGTGCCGGAATAACCCGGTCTCTCGGCATCGAAAAAGTAGCGATGATAGCCCGCAAGTTCGACATCGTGCCCTGCGAGCTGCGGCTCGTGCGCCTTGGTCTCTTGCAGGCAGATGACATCAGCCCCCTGCCCGCGCAGCCACTCGAAGGCACCCTTCGAGGCGGCCGAACGTATGCCATTCGCATTCAGGGTGATCACGCGCACCGCGATATGATAGCGGCATGCAGCCCCACCAAAGCAGATTCATCGACCTCGCCCTCGCCCGCTCCGCCCTGCGCTTCGGCCGCTTCACGCTCAAGTCGGGACGAGAGAGTCCCTATTTTTTCAATGCCGGGCTGTTCAACGATGGCGAGGCACTCGCCGTGCTCGGTCAGTGTTATGCCGCGGCGCTGCAGGCCTCGGGAGTCGGCTACGACATGTTGTTCGGTCCGGCCTACAAAGGCATCCCCCTCGTCGCCACCACGGCAGTCGCTCTCGCCGAACAACCGGGTCGCAATGTGCCGTGGGCGTTCAATCGCAAAGAGGCAAAGGATCACGGCGAAGGTGGCCAGATGGTCGGCCGCCCCCTCGCCGGGCGTGTGGTCATCGTCGACGATGTGATCACGGCCGGCACGGCCATCCGCGAATCCGTCGAACTCATCCGTCGTGCGGGAGCCGAACCGGTTGCGGTGCTGCTCGCACTCGATCGGCAGGAACGCGGACAAGGGGAGCGTTCGGCCGTACAAGAAGTCGAGAGCGAGTTCGGCTTGCGCTGCGTGAGTCTGCTGACGCTCGCTGATCTCATCGACATGCTGTCGCAGTCGGGCGGTTCGCCGTCGGCGCCTGGCCCGAGCGCCTTGCCGGTCGAGCATCTTCATGCCTTGCGCGACTATCGCGCCCAATACGGAATACGTCCATGAGTACCACCCGCAGCGTTCTCAACCTCAAAGATTCCACGCTGCTGCGCGAAGCGGCGTTCATCGACGGTGCCTGGTGTGCTGCAGATGACAGTGCCAAAGTTCAGATTCTTAATCCGGCTAACGGTACGGTAGTCGGTGAAGTGCCTGTCTTGCGCGCCGCCGAGACGCGCCGTGCCATCGAAGCCGCTGCGCGCGCTCAGCCCGCCTGGGCACGTAAGACTGCGAAGGAGCGCGCAGTCATCCTGCGCCGCTTCGCCGATTTGATGATCGCCCATGGCGATGATCTGGCGATCATCATGACTGCCGAGCAGGGTAAACCACTCGCCGAAGCCAAGGGCGAAGTGAGTTATGCCGCCTCGTTCATCGAGTGGTTCGCCGAAGAAGGCAAACGCGCTTACGGCGACATTATCCCGACGTTCCGCGCCGACTCACGTCTGCTCGTGCTGCGTCAGCCGGTCGGCGTGGCGGCCGCGATCACGCCCTGGAACTTTCCGGCGGCCATGATCACGCGCAAGCTCGGACCTGCCTTGGCATCCGGTTGCAGTTTCGTCTGCAAGCCCGCACCGCAAACGCCCTTCTCGGCGCTCGCCCTCGCCGAACTTGCCACTCGCGCCGACCTGCCTGCGGGGCTGTTCAATGTTTTGCCGGGTGACGCCGAATCCATCGGCGGCGAGCTCACCAGTCATTCTTTGGTTCGTAAGCTGAGCTTCACGGGCTCGACTGCCGTCGGCAAAAAATTGATCGCACAGTGTGCAGGGACCGTGAAAAAAGTATCGATGGAGTTGGGTGGTAACGCGCCTTTCATCGTCTTTGACGATGCCGAGCTTGATGCCGCCGTGCAGGGTGCGATGGCCAGCAAATACCGTAATACCGGGCAAACTTGTGTCTGCGCCAATCGTCTCTATGTGCAAGCAGGGGTTTACGAAGAATTCGCCAAGCGTCTCGTCAAGGCGGTCGCGACGCTGCGCGTGGGCGATGGTCTGGCAGGCCCGACCGAGCAGGGACCACTGATCGATGCGCGGGCACTTGCCAAGGTCAAGGCGCATATCAGCGATGCCGTGGATCAAGGCGCGCGAATCGCCTGCGGCGGCGAGTCGCATGCGCTAGGCGGTAATTTCTTCGAGCCGACGGTCCTACTCGATGTGAACTCCAAAATGCGGGTCGCACACGAAGAAACTTTTGGCCCCGTTGCGCCCTTGTTTCGTTTCGATACCGAGGACGAAGTCGTGCGTATGGCCAACGACACCGAATTCGGTCTGGCTGCCTATTTCTACACGCGCGACCTCGCGCGCAGCTGGCGCATGCAAGAGGCGCTGGAATACGGCATCGTCGGCGTGAACACGGGGCTGTTCTCGACGGAAGTCGCCCCCTTCGGCGGCGTCAAAGAATCCGGGCTCGGTCGCGAAGGTTCGCGCTACGGCATAGACGAATACACGGAACTCAAATACGTCTGCGTCGGCAGCCTGAAGTCGTGACCGCCATGCAGGACGGCACGCCGGCGATAGCCGAGACAGGCGCGCCGCGCGGGTTGTTTCCGCTACTTGCAGCCTGTAGTGCGCTTGGTCCCGTATCGACGCTGCTGCTGATCTCGGCACTACCGGCGATCCGCGCCGAGTTCGGCGCCAGCACCGCGGCGACGCAAGCGGTCATCAGTGTATTTCTGTTCACGTTTGCGGCAGGCATTCCGCTCGCCGGGCCACTGTCCGATCGCTATGGCCGCAGATCCTTGGTGCTCGGCGGGCTCGCCATTTTTTTTATTGGCTCTTTGCTCGCGTATCTGGCACCGACTCTCGAACTCGTGGTGATTGCGCGTGCCATCCAGGCCGCGGGCTGCGCGGCGGCGACGACCGTATCGCGTGCCGTCCTCGGCGATATCTATCCGGACTGGCGTCTTGCACGAGCACTCGCCAATCTCACCCTGGTCATGATGATCGGCACATCGGTATCACCCTATCTCGGTGGCCTGATCACCGAAACCAGTGGCTGGCATGCACCCTTTCTTTTTTTGCTGGTGTTTTCCGGCGTCGTTGGCATTTTCGCCTGGCGCGCTTTGCCTGAGACGCGGGTAAATCACACGGGTGCGTTGTCGCTTGCAGCAGTCGGCAAAGCCTCGGTGGGTGTGCTTCGCAACCGCGCGTTTCTGGGTTGTGCGATCGATGCCGGCGTGATCTACGCGCTCTATCTCGGCTTCATCACCGTTGCGCCCTATCTGCTCGCCGATATGCTCGGGCGACCGGCGACCGACTTTGGTATCTACATTCTGTTTTTGTCGTCGGGATATTTTCTTGGCAACTTGTATGTCTCGCGGCTGCGCGGTCACGCGGATCTCGAGCGGGTCGCCCGCTTCGGGATCTGGTTGCAGGCCGCAGCGGCCTGCGCAGCCTTCGGCTTCGTGTTGATGGGACTCACTCACCCCGTGTGGTGGTTTGGCCCGATGCTGCCGCTCGCCTTTGCGCAGGGTTTGTCGCTGCCGCATATCACGGCTACCGCAGTGCGTCTGGCGCCGGGCTATGCCGGCACGGCCTCGGGCATGATCGGTTTCTCGCAGCAGGTGTGTGCCGCCATCGCAGTGCAAGCCATGGGTTTCGTACCCACCAGCGATCCCTTGCCCGTCCTCGGCTTTTGCGCGGCGTTGTCGCTGGTCTCGATTGGTGCGATGATCCTGCTCGATCGACTTATCCGCCAACAGCAAACATCATGAAACTCGGTCTCAATCTCGGTTACTGGGGCGCCAAGCCCATTGATCGTTTCATTGAACTCGCGCAGCACGCCGAGCGTCTGGGTTTCGATATTGTTTGTGCCGCCGAGGCGTACGGCTCGGACGCCTTCACGCCTCTGGCGGCGATCGCCGCGCGTACCTCGCGCATCCGTCTCGGCACCGCGATCATGCAGATCTCGGCGCGTACACCGGCTGCTGCAGCGATGACGGCGATCACGCTCGATCACATCTCTAACGGACGTTTGTGTCTTGGCGTCGGTGTCTCGGGTCCGCAGGTGGTCGAGGGTTGGTATGGCAGACCTTTCAAAAAACCGCTGGAGCGCACGCGCGAATGGCTGGCGATTTTTCGCAAAATCGTCGCCCGCGAAACGCCCGTCACTTTCGAGGGCGTGCAGTATCAATTGCCCTATGCGGGTGAAGGCTCGACTGGCCAGGGCAAAGCGCTGATGAGCATCACGCATCCGCTGCGCAAACGTATCCCCGTGTTTCTGGGTGCCGAAGGGCCGAAGAACGTGGAGCTGGCCG
Source organism: Gammaproteobacteria bacterium (assembly GCA_016874175.1). Taxonomy (GTDB): domain Bacteria; phylum Pseudomonadota; class Gammaproteobacteria; order Steroidobacterales; family Steroidobacteraceae; genus UBA964. The sequence goes on from VGUP01000022.1 coordinate 14,228, forward strand.
TCAACGAATTCGACGGCTGGTTGCCGTTCGTGCTGCCGCCAGACCGGTTCGACATCTACGGCGATACGCTGTCGCAGCTCAAGCCCGGTTTCGAGATTTTGCAGACCGTGGCTTTCTCGACCGAAACCGATCCGGCGATCGCCTTGCTGCCCATCAAAAAAATGCTGGCGCTTTATGTCGGCGGCATGGGCTCGAAGGAGGAAAACTTCCACAAGCGGGTCATTGAGCGCGCGGGCTACGTCGAGCTCGCCCAGCGTCTGCAGGAACTGTGGTTGTCCGGCCGCCAGCAAGAGGCGGTAATGGCTGTCCCCGATGAACTGGCCGACACGTTGTCGGTCACGGGCTCGGCCGAGAACATTCGCCGCCGGCTCGCTGCCTGGAACGCCTCGCCAGTGACGACGCTGATGATCGGTATTACCGACAGCTTCGATAAAACCGTCGCCAATATGGAAACCGTGGCCGCACAGGTCTAGGGCGCCCACCACCGAGAGTTGGTGCCGCAGCCCCGCCCGTGGGAGAATCATCGCCCCGGCGTAGCAAGGATTCAGGGTGAACTCATGTTTGTTGCCGACACGTTTCGTGGCGTTGCTGCAGCAGCGCTCGCACTGCTTGTCGTTTTTTCGAGTACCTTGAACGTGACTGCTGCCGAACCGACGCCGCCCAAGGCGGCGCCGCGTACGTATACCGTCACCTCGCCTTTCGGCAAACGCGAGGACCCCTGGTACTGGCTGCGTGACGATGAGCGCAAGAACCCGGAGATGATCGCCTATCTCGAGGCCGAGAACGCTTATCTCAATGCAGTCATGGCGCCGCATCGAGCGCTCGAACAAAAAATTTATGACGAGATCATTGCCCGCCTGAAGCAAGACGATGCCAGTGTGCCGCAACGACGCAACGGCTATTGGTATTACTCGCGCTTCGAAACCGGCAAGCAATATCCGATCCACGCGCGTCGCAAAGCTACCCTTGAAGCCCCCGAAGAAATCCTGATCGACGGCAACGAGCGCGCCCGTGGCCACGACTTCTACGAACTCGCCGCGCTCCAGGTCACCGTCGATGGTAAATGGGCCGCAATTGCCGAAGATACGGTTGGCCGGCGTCAATATGACGTGCGGATCAAAAATTTGCGTACAGGCGAATTTTTGCCGCAGGTCTTGACCAATGTCGAACCTTATCTTGCCTGGACCAATGACGGACATACTCTCGTCTATATCCGCAAAGATCCGCAGACCCTGCTCGGCAACAAGGTCTATCGACACGGACGCGGCAGCGATGTCGCAACTGACGCGCTCGTCTATGAACTGGATGACGACAGCTTTTACCTCAGCGTCGCGAAATCGAAGTCCGATCGCTTCATCTTCATCGCTGCGCAAAGCACGGTTTCCAGTGAATACCGCTACGCCGATGCCGGAGCGGCGCAACTCGAGTTCCGGGTAGCGATCCCACGGGAGCGCGATCACGAGTATCAACTCGAAGATCTCGGTGACCAGTTCATCATTCGTACCAACTGGCAGGCCAAGAACTTCCGCATCGTCGCCGCGCCGATCGCCGCCGTGAGTGATCGCAGTAAATGGCAGGATGTAATTGCACACCGCAGCGATGCTTTCATCGGCAGCTTTGAAGCGTTCAAAGATCATCTTGCGGTCTCGGAGCGCGCCGGGGGTCTCGCCAAAATGCGGGTGCGCTCCTGGGATGGCAAGCGTAATTTGTTGATCGACGCCGCGGACCCTGCCTACGTCATGGGCCTCGGCAACAACAGCGAACAAGACACCTCGCTGCTGCGCTACACCTACTCATCGCCAACCACGCCGTCGACCACCTGGGACTACGACATGACGAGCGGTGCGCGAAAGCTGCTGAAGCAGGAACCGGTACTCGGTGGCTTCGATGCCAAGAATTACGTCGCGGAGTTCCGTTTTGCCACGGCGCGTGATGGTACGCGTATTCCAGTCACGTTGTTTTATCGTCGGGGCACGCCCCTCGATGGTACGGCACCGGTTTACCAATACGCCTACGGTTCGTACGGGTTTTCGACTGAGCCTTCATTCCGCTCGCCGATTCTATCGCTGGTCGATCGCGGTTTCGTTTATGCGATCGCGCATATTCGCGGCGGCCAGGAGATGGGTCGCGAGTGGTACGAAAAAGGCAAGCTGCTCCACAAGAAAAATACCTTCACCGATTTCGTTGACGTCACTCGCTACCTGGTCGCCGAAAAAATTGCCGACCCGCGACGGGTGTTTGCCATGGGTGGCAGTGCGGGCGGGTTACTGATGGGGGCGATCTCGAATATGGCGCCCGACGACTACAAGGCACTGGTTGCGCATGTGCCTTTTGTCGACGTCATATCGACGATGCTCGATGAAAGCATCCCACTCACAACCAATGAATTCGACGAGTGGGGTAATCCGGGCAAGGATCGGGCGGCGCATGACTACATGCTCTCTTATTCGCCCTATGATCAGGTCACGGCCCAAAAATATCCGGCCATGCTCGTCACCAGCGGGCTCTGGGACAGTCAGGTGCAATACTGGGAGCCGACCAAATGGGTCGCCAAGCTGCGCAGTCTCAAAACCGATCGCAATCCACTGCTGCTGCGCACCAACATGGAAGCGGGTCACGGTGGCAAGTCGGGTCGCTTCGAGCGCTATCGGGAAATCGCCGAGGAATACGCCTTCATTCTTTGGCAGGCCAATGAGTGAGCTCGATCTCGGCCGATTCCACGAGATCAGCGTCAGCACACCTGACCTTGACGCCTCGCTGCGCTTTTACGAAATGTTGGGTTTCGCGCGTGGCAGCATCGGCGATGCTTGGCCACACCCTTATGCTGTCGTGACGCTCGGTACGCTGGTGTTGGGTCTGCACCAGTACAAATTTCCATCACCATCGTTCACCACGGTGCACGAGGACATTCCCGGTACATTGCAAACCTATCGAACGGCAGGCGCAGTGATCGCCTTCGCCAAAACCGGTCCGAATTGCTTCAACGAATTCGGCTTGCGCGATCCCGCCGGCCACATGATTACTTTGCTCGAACGGGCGACTCATGCCGATGACGCCTGGGATCCGGCGCGCGTCAGCCCCACGCTCGGCGAGTTTCTGGCGTACAGCCTGCCCTCGGCTGCAGCCGATGTCAGCAGCGGTTTTTGGCGGGCGTTGGGTGCGCAGGCCGCGATCGGTCGACCCTGCTGGCCCGCCGATTGGCTGCTCGCCGGCGGATTGATGGTGGCGATCCACGCCGAGTCACACTTCGACGAGCCTGCGCTGGTCATTCACAGACACGGGGTCGCTACGGGTACGCGACTCGAATCGCCTGAGGGGTTGTCGCTGGTGCTGGTCGGCTAACGCAAGCGCTGCAAGCGGCGAGCAATGCCCGCGACGAGACGACGCATTGCAGTCGGGTGCTGCAACAAAAACAAAGAAGGCTCGACGAGTTCGAGCTCCATCACCACCGGCTGACCGGCAGCATCTGGCGCAACGTCGACACGGGCGTACAGCAGGTCTTGGCCGAGAGCGCCGACGGCAGCCAGCGCCGCCTCACCGACGGCGCGCTCTGCTGGCGCGATCGGCAGTGCCTCAGAGACACTTTCCACCCCCCCCGCAAACCGCGGCGATTTGCGGACCGCATGGGTGAACTCGCCGTCGATCCATACCAAAGCGCGCTCGCCGTGATGTTCGACGGAATCGAGGTAAGGCTGCACCAGTACGTCACGCTCGGCGAGCAACCGGCGACAAACGGCGTCGGCATCGGCCGAGGTAGCGGCAATACGATGTGTTTCGAAAGACCCTGCGCCTACGGCCGGCTTGATGACCACGTCCCGCCAACCGCGTACCGCACACTGCGCGTGAATATCGACGCTCTCGCCGCGCTCCAGCAGCAAAGTCGGCGTGACCGGTACCCCGTGCGCCGCAAGCTCGATGAGGTAGCGTTTATGCAGATTGCCGAGAATTACTTTGAGCGGATTCCACATCGCTGAAGTAACAGCCACTGCAGTAGCCCAGCGCGTAAAAGCCTCGAGATCGTAGATGTAATCCCAGGTCGAGCGAATGACGGTAGCTGCGGGTCGCTGCCACTCGGCGGGGTCATGCCACGCCACCATCTGCGCATTGATTCCCGCCGACTGCAGTGCCTTGAGCAGCAGGTCTTCGTCGCCGTCCGGCTCGGGCAGTGGCCGGCACGTCGCAATCCGCAGAATCATGCTGTTTTCGGTCGACTCAACAACAGGTAAAGGCCGAACAGCATGATGCAGACATTCACCGTGCCGATCAGGAAGAACGGCATGCCCTTGCTGACGACGTCATAGAGCCAACCGCCGACGGCTGTCGTAAACAAAATACCGCAGGAGGCAAAGATTCCGGCGAGCCCGAACACGGCACCGCGAACATCTTGCGGAGCCTCCTGACCGAGCACGGTTTGACTCGCGATGATGGCGCAGATCTGCCCCATGCCAAGCAGAATCGCGACCAGCGTGATCCACTCGCTGGTGGGATCACCCACGAAACCACCAGCGATATAGCCGATGCCGGCAATGGTCATGGCGACTACACCCGCAGTGATGCGGTTCATCTTGTCGAGTGCCAGACCAAAGAAAATTGCGAACAGCAGGCCTGCAGAGTTCGCGATCACATAGGGTTTGGTGGCGGCTGAGACGGCCTCGGCCACCGACTGTCCGTTGACGATGGCTGTCTGCTGCAAGCGCGCGCTGAAGAAAGTGCCGATGACGATGCGATCGGCAAACGAGACGAACTGCAGCATGTAGGCAAACCAGATGCGCGGATTGGCACGCGCGGCATCGATACCGGTGCGCAGCAGGGCGCGCAGCCGCTCGCGTTCACCAATTTGGCTCGGCGTGCCGCGCTTGAGCCCAAGCCAGCAAACGATCGCGGTAATGAGGCAGAGCCCCGCAGCAAAACTCAGGGTGATCTGCCCCGCGGTCACGGCGTCCATGCCATCGGCGACCAAGCGCTGCGGAACCTTGCCGAGTACGAGTACGGCAAGCGTTGCACCCAGCCCCTGACAAAACCCCGTGATGCCTACGAACAGACCGCGCGACTCTTCTTTGGGAATGTCTGCGAGCACGGTGGCCAGCATGCAGCCGACCGCGGCGACTCCCACCGAAAAGAACAGCGCGCAAGCCAGTAACTGCGGAAAAGTTCGGGCGAGCGGATAGAGAAAGAATCCAGCCGCCAACCAAAGAAAGCCAATCGCATACACTGGACGACGACCGATCTTGTCCGATAGCGCACCGCAGGGGGCGACCAGCAACAAAGAAACGATTTCGTTGCTGAAACCGAGCAGCCCCAATATCCGCCCCTGTTCATCCTGGGGCACCTTGAGGTTGGCATTGAGCAGGTAGGGCTGGATGAAGCTGACGAAGGCCAGCATGCCGATGGTGATGAACGCCGCAAACAAGTAAGTTCGGGCATTCCAGCGCGTATACCCCGGGGCGAGGCGCACCGGACCCAATTTGATGTCGGTTGCGTTCATGGGGCATCCTAGCCCAAGCCCCGGGTGACCGCATTCACCCACCCCGGGGTGCCTGCCCCGTGGATAGTGCGATCCGCCGCAGATCAATGAAACTCTGGTGCTCGAAACCGGTCTAGGCCGGCTCACATCCGCCGCCCACCAAGGAAAAGATCATGGGAGATAGCCTGCTGCTGCCGTTCGCCCAGTACTGGTGGGCCTATGTCGGCTTCATTGCAGCCCTGCTGGTCATTCTGGCCTTCGATCTCGGTGTCTTCAGCAAGCCGGGGCTCTGCCCTCGCTGCGCGCGGCGATCATCCGCAGCGTCATCTTCATTTTGTTGGCGCTGGCGTTTAATTACGGGCTGTACCAGTTCCTGCTCCACGAGCTGCCCAACCACCCAGATCTCGTCGGCATGGATCACGCCCAGCTCACCCGCGACACTTCGCTCGAGTTTCTCGCGAGTTATGTGGTCGAGTACGCGCTGGCGATCGATAACATGTTCGTGTTCGTCGCCGTGTTTTCTTATTTTGCAGTGCCGGCGCAGTCCCAACAGAAAGTATTGTTTTACGGAATCATGGGCGCGATTCTGTTCCGCGCACTGTTCATCTCGCTCGGTTCCATCCTCATGCAATACAGCTGGGTGGTCGCGATCTTCGGCATCTTCCTGATCTTGACCGGACTCAAGATTCTGTTCCTGCCCGTGAAACGGATCGATCCGGCTCGCAATCCGGTCATCCTCGGCATCAAAAAATTATTTCCGGTCACGCCGCCTATCATCAGGACAAGTTCTGGGTCGAGATTGACGGTAAAATCTGGGTAACCCCGCTCTTCGTCGCCCTCGCCTTCATCGAATTCAGCGACATCATCTTTGCCATTGACTCGGTGCCGGCAATCTTTGCTCTGGCCAATGAACCGTTCATCGTGTTCACGTCGAACATCTTTGCCATCATCGGTTTGCGCTCGCTATTCTTCGTGCTGCAGAGCATGGTGAAGGCCTTCTTGTTCCTGAGGTACGGACTCGGTGTCATTCTGGTATTCGTCGGCCTGAAAATGGTCTGGCCCAACGAGGCCTTCGGCGGCAAATTTCCGATCAGCTGGTCACTCGGCATCATCGGCACCATCCTCGCAGTCTCGATTCTGGTGTCGATCGCCTGGAACCGCGTACGCTAGGCGAATCAGACCTGAGTGGTTGACCAGGCCTGCGCGGCTCAGAGCGGCCTGACGAAGCCGTCGATAGCAGCGCAGCTCGCGGGCTCGTCCAGCGTTGGCGCATGACCGCGGCGCGGGATTATGCAGGACTGCATGCCGGGGTGAATCTCGGCCATGCGCTCCACCGTGCGCGCCGACAGCAGATCGGAGAGCTCGCCACGCAAGCACAACAGCGGCAACTCGCGCAGCGAGGCAAAAGCCGCCCAAAAATCGGGCGTGGGTCCGCTCGCTTCGCGAACGGCGCGACCCACGTTCGGATCGACCTCGCGCACAATGCGATCTGCAGCCTGCTCTCGATAGATGCGGCGCGCAAACTGCAGCCAGTCGGCGTCAGTGAAATCCGGAAATGCCTGCGCGTTGGCCATACGCGCATCGTCCGCAGCCTCTTGCCAACTGGTCGCCGTACGAGCCTTCCCCGCCGAAGTGGCGATACGCAGCATCCCGGCCATCTCGAGTTCGGGGCCGATATCATTGAATACCAATCCCGCTACGCGCTCGCGGTAGTCGCTCGCGAGAAACATGCCGACGAATCCACCTAGCGAGGTACCGATGACGATGACCCGCGGCAGTGCAACGGCATCGAGCACTGCAAGAACATCGCGGACATATACATCGAGCCGATAGTTTCGCCATTCGGGATCATGGTCGGACAAGCCTCGCCCCCGAAGATCGAGTGCGAGCACGCGACGGCCGAGAAACTGCGATAGATGCGGTGCAAGTTTTTCGAAATCTCGACAGTTTCGCGTGAGCCCTGGCAGACACAACACCGGCGTCCGCTCCACTGCACCCGAATAATCGCGCCAATGCAGGCGCAAGCCTGCACCCACCACAAGGTAGCGATCCACGAACTCGGCAGTCACGGGAGCCCTGTCACTTGGCGAACAAGCGTGTCGGGTCGCGGAAGGCCTTGAACTCGAGCGCATTGCCCGAGAAGTCGTACAGAAAGAAGGTCGCCTGCTCACCCACCTCGCCGGCGAAGCGTATGCCCGGCTCGATCACGAAAGCCGTACCGGCCGCATGCAGACGCGCAGCGAGTTGCTGCCATTGCTGCCACTCGAGCACGACCCCGAAGTGAGGAACCGGCACGTCCTTGCCATCGACTTTGTTGGTATGTACCGGTGCATCGACAGCCTTGCGCGCTGGATCGACATGCGCAACCAGCTGATGACCAAAGAAATCGAAGTCTACCCATTCATGGGCGGACCGCCCCTCGGGACAACCGAACAGCTCGCCATAGAATTTGCGCGCTGAGGGCAGGTCATGCACGGGAATGGCCAGATGGAAGGGTGCGAGCATGGTCGAGATCACCTTTTTTTATGGGACTGGACGAGGCGCGGCAAAAGCTTCTGAAAATATTGTGGCATGAGACGCTTGAGGCGCCAGTAGGTTCGATATGCCCGCGGATAAATGAAATGACTATCGCCGCGACTGGCTGCGGCCAGCATCTGCTCGGCGACATCTTCAGCCGAGACCCCGGAATTCTCGATCAAACGCCCTGCAGCCTTCAGCGTCTTGTCGTCACCACGCGCCGACTCGATCAGACGGGTCTTGAAAAATCCGGGCATCGCGACCATCACCTGCACGCCATAGTCGGCATATTCCTGCATCAACGACTCGCTGAAAGCGACCACCGCCGCTTTGGAGGCGTTGTAAGCGGACATATTCGCGCTGGTGGTCACGGCCGCGACACTCGCGATGTTGATGATCAAGCCACCCTTACCCCTGCCCATGTGCCGGATTACCGGACGACAGCTGTTGGCGATACCGTGTACATTGATGTCGAAGATCCACTGCCACTCTTCGGCAGTGCTGTGATGAAAAGCGCCCGCCAAAGCAACCCCCGCGCAGTTGATCGCGAGATCGATGCCACCCAAAGTGGCTACCGCAGAATCGACCAACTGCGTCATGGCTGCGGCATCGCGCACATCGCAAGCGACTGCGGCGACACGAGCGCCATCGCGCAAGAAGCTGCTCGCCACGAGATCGAGCCGCGAGGCATCGACATCGGTCAGCACCAGTTGCCAACCCTCGCGGGCGAGAATTTCGGCGCAGGCCAGTCCCAAGCCACTGGCAGCACCGGTAATGAATGCGCGTCGTCCGGCGAGGCGCTGCGAAAGATTGGTAGCGGCGGAAGTCACGACTGATGCGACCTACGACGGCGATGTCGTTCGCAGGCTCGCCCGGAAGTTTTCAGCCTGTACGCGGATGGCCTTGCGCTCTGCTGCGGAAAGCCGATCGATATTACGCACTTGCAGGCCCATACGCGGATTGGCGCGCAGGCTACGCTCATGGCGCTGTAAAAAATCCCAGTACAGCGTGGTGAACGGACAGGCCTTGTCGCCGACCGCCTTGCTCGGATCATAGCGACAATTCCCGCAGTAATTACTCATGCGCTCGATGTAACGGCCGGTCGCCACATAAGGCTTGGAGGCCATGACGCCGCCATCGGCGTACTGCGACATGCCGAGCGTATTCGGCAGCTCCACCCACTCGACGGCGTCGACATATACCGCGAGATACCAGCGATGGACCTCGCGCGGATCGACGCCGAGCATCAGACAGAACAGCCCCGTGACCATCAGTCTTTGAATGTGATGCGCATAACCATAGCGCAATGTTTGACCCACGCAGTCAGCAAGACAGCGCATAGGTGTCTCGCCCGTCCAGAAAAACTGCGGCAGAGGTTCACTGGCAGCAAGTGCATTACGCTCCACATAGCCCGGCATATGCAGCCAATACACACCGCGTACATATTCGCGCCAACCGAGAATCTGGCGGATGAATCCCTCGACGGCGGCGAGCGGCGCTCGCCCGGCTCGGTATTCACGCTCGGCGGCCTCGATGGCCTCGAGTGGTCGCAGCAACTTCAGATTCATGGCTGCAGCAATGCGGGAATGGAAAAGCCAAGGCTCACCGCTCCACATCGCGTCTTGATGATCACCGAACGCAGCAAGCCGGTGCTCAATGAAATCGCTCAGGGCTGCGAGAGCCTGTTTTCGCGTCACCGGCCAATCAAAGTCGGCGAGCGCCCCGGGATGATCGGCAAATTCCGCATTGACTTCCACGATCACTTCTTGCGTGACGATATCTGGCCGAAATGCCCGTGGTGCGCGCATCGTCAGTTTTGACGGCCCGTCACGACCAAAGCTCTTACGATTTTCGGCGTCGTAGTTCCATTCGCCCCCCTCGGGTTTGCCGGCGGCATCGAGCAACACGCCATGTGCACGACGCATCTCGCGATAGAAAAACTCCATCCGCAGTTGCTTGCGCCCCTTGGCGTGGTTGGCAAAAGTCTCGTGTGAACAAAGAAAATGTCGATCGGCACGAAGCTCGACTTTCGGCCCGAGTTCGCGGATCGCCTCGCGCAAGCGCCACTCGCCAGGCTCGACCACCACCACTCGCTCCGGCGCCAAGCGCTCGATGTCGGCACGTAGCGCGGCAACCAGCGACCGACAACGGGCATTGAGCGAGTGGTACAGCAGTCGCAGGCCTTCCTCTTCCAGCTCGTCACGAAAGTGCCGCATGGCCGCCAGAAACAGCGCAATCCGCGGCCGACTGACCGGTACGAGGGTCGACTCTTCGTGCGCCTCACACATCCATACCAGATCGCGGCGCTGGTCGAATCCATCGAAAGCCGCGGAGTCGCGATCGAGTTGGTCGCCGAGCACGACGATGAGATGCCTGACCGGCATGATGGAAGTCCTGTCATCCATGACGCCGGTGATCATAAACCGGTCGCCGAAGTAAAGGGACGCTTTACTCACTCATGGAGCCGTGTCAGTTTGGCCTGCGACGTCTTGGTCTGTGACCTCAGCAGGAGACTCGAATGCCGCCCTTTTCACGCCGCGATTTTCTGTCGAGCAGCGCCGGCTTGTCGGCCGCCGCATTGGCCGCCGCCGATCTCCGCATCGCCGCGGCACAACCCACCGCGATGCCCACCGCGGCTTCGGCCACCGCGCCCACCGCGGGACCTGCTCCTGCCTGGTCAGTGGGCCCGTTCGAGGATTTGCGCCAGTGGATCGCGGAGCTTGACCGACGTGGCCTCGTGTTGCGCGTCCGCGATATCGATCAGGACGCCTACGAAGGCACCGCCCTCATGTATCGACTCATCGATCGCTTCGGCATGTACTTCGCACCGACGCTGGTGATGGAGAACGTGAAAATCGACGGCGTTTGGCACAAGGGGCCGATCATCACCAACCATTTCGGCCATTGGGATACCGAATGTTTGAGTTTCGGGCTCGAGCCGGTGCCGGGCGATCATGTCGCGACCTATTACAAAGCGCTCGCCCGCGTCG
>VGUP01000023.1 GCA_016874175.1 Gammaproteobacteria bacterium
CGTTCACATCAATGTAGGCTTGTGTGACTGCGATGGATCTATGCCCTGCCAAACTAGCCAGCACTCGCACCCCAATGCCCTTGTTTGCCAAATTGGTAATGAAGGTACGGCGACCACTGTGGCTACGGGCGCCCGCGATGCCCGCTCTCTTGTAGACCCAGTGAAACCACTGCGTGAGTGTTCCGAGCAAAAACAGAAAGCCGCGATGAGAATATTTGGCAGATCGGTAACGTCATGGTTGGATCGTGGAAGAAATGGTATCAAAGCGATTGACTGAGTTCCCTTGGTCGACTGAGCGCATGCGTCGCAAGCGCCACGAGTACCGCGGCGCCGAAGCCGAGCGCGAGCCCAAAGGCCGGTAGGGCAAACGCCAGCGCAAGACAAAAACTACCGACCGACCACATGCCGCGTGTCATGCCATGAAGAAACCGCACCGCAGCGGTAGGTCCCGACTGCGCGTGGTTGAAGGCTGCAACGACGAGCCCGATCGACGGAAACAAGGAGGCATAGCCACCGATCGCTGCGCCACCCAACTTGCCAAGCTCGCTCGTCACCAAAGTCACCACCGCACCGGTCAACATCCGCGCTGGTAACTCAAACCGATGCGAGATCTGCGTAGCCGCTGCGGTCGGCGTTGCCTTAGCGACCAGCTTGGTGAGCGCCCAGCCCGACCCGCCGAGCGCAACAAGGACGAGCAACACGCTGATCACGAGCGGCACATTCAGTGCCCCGAGCGCGACCATGACCAGTAACCAAGCCAAAACACTGAGCGAGGCCGCCTGCGGCCAGCCATGGCGCAGCGCAAGACGACCGTAGAGCACGTAGAACAGCATCGCCGGTGCGATCGCTAGCAGCGCCGCCTCGGCTGCCCTCGCGCCGAACTCAACGCCGTTCTCATAGGCCAGGACAAACAGTACGGGGCCTGCGACGATTGGGAAGCTACCGAGCCAGCCGCCCACACCCTGCCCATAGCGCCGCCCGAGCAGGGTCACCGCAGCGACTAAGGCCGGGACCATGACGATCTTGAGCAGTAAGGTATCGGGAGCATCCATGCGGGCGCGACGATGCCGCATCGGCACTCCAACGGCAAGCGCAGTCTTGCGCTAGCTTTTTACATGCGTCGGTCGGTCAACACATCCGTGAATACTCAGATCGTCTGTTTCAAACGTGATTTGCGCCTGCACGATCACGCAGCCTTTTCCGCCGCTGCGGCCCGTGGTCCGGTGCTGCCGCTCTACCTCATCGAACCTGAACTCTGGCGGCAACCGGACAGCTCCAGTCATCAGTGGAAATTCATCCGCGACAGCCTGGCCGAGCTCGATGAGTCGCTCGTCACCCGATGGATCTGGTCGTACAATCATCAACGCCCAAACATGGCCTTAGGCGGGATCACCCCAAAACAGCGGCTGGCCATGGCCGGATGATGTCTACTTCTCAGACCCCCGAGAAATGGGGGGATTACACGGGAACACTTTCCAAAAGGCAGCGAGGTTGACAGGCGGCGCTTTACGCTACTCAGTGCGATGGAGCAGTACGTCCCAGAAATTACACCGCGCCGTATTAACGCCGTCCTGCTCGCGGACTGCGCCGGCCTCAAGCACGAGGTGGTTATCACGCGCCGTTTGGTACGGAGTCCACAGGGACAGTGCGCCGCCGCCCGGTTGTCCGCCGGCGGCAACGTTACCCCAGTAGCGTTGCATGTCCGTAGAGAGGGCGGATTCGGCGACAGTCGGCCGGTAGCCTCGTACGTCGAGCACACCGAAAAGATACAGCAGCTCAAGGCCGTGGAAGGCACCGAAAGGTTGAAATTCCGTGGCGTCTGGTACTTCCGTAAAGTGGTACCGAAACACCGACGGCGTCTGGGCCGCTGCGAGCGTACGCGCGATCGTGCGTGCTGGACAGACGAACTTGATATCTGAGGCAAGGGCGATGTAAGCGCGGCGTGCCGAGCCAAACTCGGTAGGGGAGTAAAGCGCCGCGATTTGGGTACGAACTGTCGCGCTCGGAAACGCCGCTAACAGAGCGGCATCGAAATCTCGCTGCGTAAAGGTCAGGGGTACTGAGCGCCCGAGTTCATCACCGTTGGCTCCAACGATTGTCGGCACGCGGTTATGTGCAGCGGCTCGGATTTGCGCAAGCGGTGATGAGGGCAGAAGAGAGTTATCGACGCTTGGACCGAAGGGTGGTATCGGTCCGCCGACGCTTGCGACTGCCGGGAGCGCAGCGAGAATTTCCGCGACGCTCCGGCTACGCAAACACGCGATCACGTCGGATGCACTCGCACAGCCGGCGTTTCTCGCAAGTGTGCCTCCGGAGATCAGCGCCTCCTCGCGCGTATCGGCAATACAACCGCCGCTTTGAATGACTGCAGCGTCGAATAGGCCCGCGGCCGCAGGGCTCGCAAGTAATGCGCAGATATTGACAGCGCCCGCTGATTCTCCAAATACCATGACGCGGTCACGATTCCCGCCAAAAGCACCGATCTCGCGCTCGACCCAACGCAGCGCCGCGATCAGATCCTCCAGCCCGTAGTTACCAGCACGGGCATCGGCTGCCTCTGAGTCGAGCGCTGGATGCACCAGCCAGCCTAAAGCGCCGAGTCGGTACTGGACGGTGACTACGACATTGCCGCTGATCTCAGCGAGCGCGCGGCCATCATATAAAACGCGACCACCTTCAACCTCCTCGCGTGCTGAACCCTGCACGTTACCGCCGCCATGGATGAACAGCATGATGGGCGCCCGAGTGCCACTGAAGACCCCTTTGGGTGTCCAAATATTTACCGCGAGGCAGTCTTCGTTACCGGATGCGATACCGTTAACCGTTTGTGGGCATATGGGCGCGTAGTCGTTAGCTGCAACGACAGTTGTCGGACAGCTCGGTGCAGTTGGAGCACGCCAGCGTAGTACACCGACCGGCGGCGCAGCATAGCGAATGCCGAGGAAGCGCCAGGTGTTGGCGGCTTCGACACCTTGATATTCGCCGCAGCTGGTCCGAGCGAGGCCAGGTGTCGTTGCCGTGGGTACCGGCGAGAGCACCGTCACATTGGTCGACCCGCCGCCACCTCCACACGCGGCGATGAAAAGGGCGGTAAATGTGACGACTAGTATGATTCTGGAGGTCAGACAGGCCATACGCTTGATTCGCACTAGACTCGATAGCCCGTTTTTATCGACCTTTACGAGTCTTTGCATTCTGGCGACACGCGTAAAAAATTTCATGTCCTAAGCGTTATCAAAAATTTTGGTCGTAATGGGATCCAACCGTTTCGTAAATCGCTGGTCGGGGGTTCAAATCCCTCACCCGGCACCATTTTTAAAGCAGTGAGCTTCTTACCGTCCGTCCGCCGCTTATCTTTACGGCCGTTGCGACTGCGCCAGGATCGCCTGCCAGTTGAGGATGGCGTTCCACACCAGCCGATGATCGCCACGATTGAGGTCTCGGTGCAGCGGATTGAAGTTGAACGCGATGACGCGGCCGCGGCCCGCCGGCAGATCGAGTATCGCGGGCCTGCCGATCAACCCTTGTTCGCGCCACGCACCGCCGCTGGCGACGAGGGGCTGGTCGCCATCGCCCCATTGCATTACCACGCTGCTGCCGTCTGTCGGCCCATCGAGGCACGAACTGCAGTACGCCATCCGCAGCCAAGCGCGCGGTGTATCGTAAAGCGTGAAATTGCGACGGAAGACGCTGCTGCTCCGTGATTGGCCATAGGCGAGCGGGTGGTCAGGCCGCGAGAAACGCACGCGCAGGTGCGAACCGGGGGTGTGCGTCGCCCCGGAAACATCGCCGCCGCCGGCATATCGTGGTGCGCCGCCTTCGCCGCGACGTACGCCGCGCACGATGCCACCCTCGAGCGCGAGCGTCGAGCCGCTGCCGAGCGTGACTAGCAAGCCACCAGCTTCGATCCACGACTGCAGAGTTGTTAGGCCAGCCCAGCCGATGCCGCCGGTGATGTCGTCTGACTCGACGGGATAGCCGTGGCTGGGAGTCGCTGCAGTGGCTTTCCAGGGCATTGGCCCCCAGTGCTTAGGGAGACCATGGATTTGCTCCGCCAGTTCGAGATCGACATGTCCGTACAGCAGGACGTCGACGGCGTTGCGAAACTGGCCGCTGCGAATGTCCTCATCGCGCACGTAGGTGTAGGGGATGCGTCGCTGATCGAGTATGTAGCGGATCCAGCCGATGGAGTCGGTGTCCGCCCACGGCACCCAAAGTCCGAGTCGCGGTGCCTGCGCGGCGCTGCGCGCAACGTCGGGCGCGCGCTCAATGCCGTCAAAGTCGAGTCCAGTCTCGGTGGCAACGGCCTCGAGTGCCGCGCGCAGGCCCGGCTGCGCCGGCAAGATCCACGAGCCCGCTGCGTACTCTCGCCCAGCGGCACGGAAACTCGTGGTGCTTACGTCGATGTTGAACGCAGCGAGCCGGTAGCGTGCCGCGAGCAGGGCCTCTTGGCCGCTGTCGTTAAGCAAAAACACGGGCCCGCGACCCACGACACGACCCTGTGCACGCGGTGGCTCGACAAGTCGCGGTGCGAGACGCACATTCTGTGCGGCTGCATCGTCGATGGCGACCACCTCGAGTCGGTAATGCATCGGCAGTGCCCAGGAGATGTCGTCATACGGTTCCACACTTGACTCAGGGGGGTAGCGCTGAGGTGCTAACAAATCGACGGCGTAGTTACGGTAGGGTTGGTCGAGTGGCACCACATAGCTACCTGCGGGAAAGCGGCGGCCCGCGAATTGCACTGCCTCCGTCGCGCGACCGACTTCGATGCCTTGCGCCATCAGCCGCGCGATCATCTCGGCGACGCGCGCCGGATCGCCCTGGTCGGGCGGAACCACGAAAGCTTTCGGCGAGCCCTCAATACCAAGCCGCCAAGAAGCATGGCCTTTGCGATAGAAGTTAAGCAGCAGGTCGCCGGCGTGGCGGGCACTGTAATCGAGCGCGGCGAGTACGGCCGCCTGATTGTAATTGGCGTTGTCGCGCGCGCTCCACAGGAGCGTCGGCGGCGGTGGCGCTGGGCGCCACCACTCGCGCGTCAGATCGCTGGCATCGAGCTGCCGGCGCAACGTTTCTGCGCTTGCGTTGCCAAAAGTCTCGTAGCCGCGGCCGAGTGCGTTGTGGTTGTTGGCAATGCTGTCGAGGAAGTGCTGTCCGTAGCCTTCACCGAAGTTCCAGGTCGACACACCGGGCATGCCAAGCGCCGTTAGCGCTTGCACTTCGTGCAGGCTCATCTCGAGCATCTCGCTGGTCGTCACCGGGCTCATGTTAGGGCTCCACGGGCCAGTGCCATTCCACGTGAGCAGCAGCGGGATCGATTCGTGAAGATCGTGAATGATGGTGGGGTGCCATTCGAAGAACATTTGCAGCACCGCGCGGGTGGACTGGTGCACGAGTTGATGCGCATCGCGATTAATGTCGACAAACGCGTAGTCAGACCAGTAGGGCGGCGACTGACGTGGTAGCCCGGCGTAGTCCGTGCGCCCTTTCAAAAATCGATAGAACCACTCGACCACGCGGTCGCGCCCGTCTGGGTTTGCGACCGGATTAATCAGCACGACCAGCCGCTCGCGAATCGCGCGGATCCGAGGCTCCTCAGAGACCGTGAGCCGGTATGCGAGCTCGAGCATCGCTTCGGCGCTGCCGGTCTCATCGGCGTGCAACCCGGCGTTCAGGTAATAAAAAGGACGCGACTCGCTCACGAGCCGCATCGCCTCGTCAGGTGAAGTGACCCGTGGATCCGCGAGCCGCGCGTTCGTCTGGCGCAGTCGATCGAGTGCGCGAATGCCTGCCTCGTCGGCGATTGCGATCATCATGATGTCGCGCCCTTGCTCGCTGCGCCCCATCCGCACGACCTGTGCTCGTGGCGAGGCTGCGGCAAGCGCTCGCAGGTAGCCCTGCGCTTGCGACGAATTGACCATTTCGCCCGGCGCGCCAGCAATCCGGCCGAAGTGATCGCTCGGCGACGGCACGGTCGCCGAGTCGGGCAGTACCGCCAATGACGGCGGCAGGAAGCGCGGATCGGTGGTCGCTGCGCGGATCGCCGCGGTGCTGCCGGGCTCCGGCAAGTCGGCAGCCGGCAACGCGGACGCAGTGAGCACGAAGAACGAGCAAACGATCAGGCGGTGTCGGTTTGTCATGTTGCGGGGCGGAACGGGATATAGCCAATCACTGCATGGCGCTCCAAAGCTCTCGATTAAAATTATCAGAAGCGGCCCGTGATAAATGGGTAACTTTTCCGTTCCAGTATCTGAGCTGCCCAGCTTTGATGGCGGTGGGGATCGGATGAACACACGCATTCTCATTGTTGAGGACGATCCTGACATTGCGGCTCTCGGCGCAATGCAGACACGCGAGTAGGCGTGCGAAGTATGCGTAGAGAGTCACGGTTCGCATGGCTTGGTAGCGGCGCACTCAAAATCCGCCCGAGTAGACGGCCACAGGGCGTAACTCGACGGTTACTTTCTTTCCGTCTTTAACAGCCTGACGATCCCGTGCGGAGATGGCGACCCCGATGGGGTTACGCTCGCGGTGCCAGAACGCAGCTTCCTGGGCTTTGGTTAAGTACCGGTAGTAAGTCATTTTTTGATCTCCTCGTTTTGTTGCTAGATCAGCCGCATCCCGCGCCACCGCGCCGCACAAGAATCGATACGCCTGGCACCTTGCTCCGCAGCATTTCCGCGCGCACGTAGTCGTCGACGACGCCGGCGAGCGCCGGGTCCGCCGCGCGCAACATCAGGAAGCACAGCGCTGACAGGCGCATCAGAGGGCAGGCTAGGCGCATGGCAACTCTCCGGTCGATGGTCCGGCGGTATCCTAGCCAAGGTTGCATTGCGGTCAGGCACCGATTTGTCGCTGTCAGGTGACAAAGCCGCCGGTGTTGTGCTACCATCGACCTCCCAGGGGGGCGGTCGCTCGCGCGGCTGCCGCAAGGGTTCGTCAAGAGGGTCGCGATGAGTGAGAAGCGTTCCGCGCGCGGCAAGTCTGCAGCGAAGGACTCCGGGCGTATGGCCGCCCTGTTCCGTTCTCCCATCGCCGTGGCGGTTGCCGCCGCCCTGTATCCGGCGTCGGTGACGCTCGCACAGGGCAGCAGATCGGCCGATGGCCTCGAAGAGGTGGTCGTGACCGCCACGCGTCGCGAGGTCAAGCTGCAGGAAGTGCCGCAGAGCGTCACCGCGCTGTCGACGGAGTTCATCGAACAGCAGTCGCTCAACAACATGGCGGATCTCGCCGGGGCGCTGCCCTCCCTCAACATCGTCACGCCCTGGCCCGGCCAGAACAACATCATCATCCGCGGCATCACGACCGGCACAGGCCAGTACCGCATCGACAGTCAGGTATCGGTCTACCTTGACGAACAGCCGATGACGTCCATCTCGCAGCAGGTGGACGTGCGGCTCATCGACATAGAGCGCGTCGAACTGCTGCCCGGTCCCCAGGGCACGCTTTTCGGCTCCAGCGCCCAGGCCGGCACGCTGGCCTACGTCACCAACAAGCCCAAGACCGATGGCTTCGCCGCCGAGGTCGCCGGCGAGCTCGGCAATACTCAGGGCGGATCGGAGAGCTACGACCTCAGCGCTTGGGCCAACCTGCCCGTGTCTGACAACTTCGCCGTGCGCGCAGTCGGGTTCCTCTCAAAGGAGGGTGGCTTCGTCGACAACGTACTTGGGCCCACGCTGTTCGGCAACGCGACGAACGCCGACATCGCGAGGAACAACCAGAATTCGTACGAGCAGTCGGGCGGGCGCGTCGCCGGCCTGTGGACGATCAACCCGCAGTGGAGCGCGCTGCTGACCGGCATCTACCAGCGCAGCAAGACGGAAGGCCACTGGGACACCGACCCGTTCCTCGGCGACAACAAGATCACGCGCTTCTTCGACGACTGGCGCGATGACAAGTGGTACACGGCCTCGGGTACTCTGCGCGGCGACCTGGGTTTCGCCGAGCTGTCGCTAACGGCCAGCCATCTTGACCGCAAGGTCGACTACGAGTTCGACAACACGAATTACGCGCACTGGCGCACAGCCGGTACCGGCGCCTACTACGCCCTTTACGACACCGGCACACTGGCCTCAATCACGTTCAATACCCAGGAACAGAAGCGCTGGGCCTATGAGGCGCGCCTGACTTCATCCGGCCAGAGCAAGCTGCGATGGATGGCGGGCGCGTTCTTCGAGGACGTCGAAGACTGGTGGAACTATGGCGCCTCAATGATCGGAGGCGACCTCACGAAGACGGCCGCGTGGGCGGAGGCGAATAGGCTTGCCTGCAGGCTCCGGCCGCCGGTCGCGAAATGCCCGCTGGCTCCCACGCAGATCTACTACCTCAACGAGTACGAGAACAAGGTACAGCAGCTCGCGTTCTTCGGCGAGGTCACCTACTCCTTGACGGACAAGTGGGATGTCACGGGCGGCGCGCGCTGGTTCAAGTTCGACCGCGAACAGTTCGACAAGTACAACGTTCCTCTCGGCCTGCCAGCAAGCAGTGACCCCGACGCGAACGGTCTCACTAACGAGGGCTCGGACAGCGACACGTCGCTCAAGTTTGCGACCACCTACAAGTTCAATCCGGAGGTCATGGTGTACGCCCTCTACAGTGAGGGCTTCCGGCTCGGTGGGCAGAATTCGGCCCGTGCGGCGGCGACCGGCGAGGTACCGCTGGTGTACGGGCCCGACCAGCTCAGCAACTTCGAGGTCGGCATCAAGAGCGACTGGTTCGACAACCGGCTGCGGCTCAATCTGTCGCTGTTCCTGATGCGCTGGGACGACATCCAGGTCCGTTTCACCAGCACCAGCAGCCGCAACGGCGGTGCGTTTTGGATTGAGGGCAACATCAACGGCGGTGAGGCCGAGCAGAAAGGTGCGGAGTTCGCCGGCGCATGGAAGGCGACGCCCCAGCTCAAGTTCGAGTGGAGCGCGTTCCTCGCCAGCCCGGAGTTCACCGAGGACACCTTCGAGCTGAACTCGACCGATGTCTTTATCGCCAAGGGCACGATGCTGCCGGTCTCGCCGAAGGAGAAGCTCTGGGTCTCGACCGAGTACATGTTCTCGAAGTTCCTGCCGTGGTCGGGTGACGTCTGGACGCGGTTCTCGTATAGCTGGCAGGGCAAGACCTGGGACAGCCTGTCCGCCATCGAGGACGACGATCGCGAATTCCTCTTGCCTGAGTACAAGTCAGGCACCCTCCAGTTTGGGTTCACGAGCGAGAACGACTGGGATGCATCACTGATCGTCCGTAACCTGTTTGACGACCGGGGTGTGAACTGGCAGAGCAGTACCGACCGCGGCGCGCTGTTCGGCGATCCGCGCTTCCGCTACGTCCGCGGCCTGCAGCGTCCGCGCAGCGTCTACCTCTCCTTCACCAAGAAGTGGTGACGGCTGCTCTCGGCTGAAGAGCGCTCGCGTTGAAGCTGATCACGACGTCGGTGGTGCGTGGCAGCCACCAGGGCGAGAGCCATGGCGGCGTGTATCTGGTCGACCTCGAACAGCGGGAGATCCGCCAAACCATCGACTGGAACACGGCTAGCATCGACTGGCAGGCCCGCGGCTGGGACAGGGGCTTGCGCGGCATCGAGTTCGATGGCGACGTCGTCTATGTCGCCGCCAGCGACGAACTATTCGCCTACACGCCCGACTTCCGCCTGATCGGCTCTTGGCGCAACACATACCTAAAGCATTGCCACGAGCTCGCGCTCTGGGAGCGAACGCTGTTCCTGGTGTCCACCGGATTCGACAGCATCTTGGGGTTCGACCTCGACCGGAAGGAGTTTAGTTGGGCGCTGCACGTGGAGCCGCACCAGTTCCGCTTCCGGGGCACGCTGTACGACCCGCGCAAGGACGACGGGCCGCTCCAGCTCAACACGCTGCATTTAAACAACGTTTACTGCGACGAGGGCGGGATGTACCTCACCGGCCTAAAGAGCGGTGGCATGCTGATCTTCAATGGTCGTGAGGTGCGCATGGCGGCGGAACTGCCACCGGGCACCCACAATGCTCGTCCCTTTCGCGACGGCGTGCTGTTTAACGATACGGAGGCGGATGTTCTGCGCTACGCGGGGCGAGGTGAGGGGCGCGAGGATCGGGCCATGCCGGTGCCGCGCTACCCGCAGGACCAGCTGCTGCGTGTCGACATGGACCAGAGTCGCATCGCCCGGCAGGGATTCGCGCGCGGCCTCGCCGTACTGTCCGACTGCGTGGTCGCCGGGGGTTCGTCGCCCTCGACCATTTCAATCTACGATCTTGAGAAGAACGAACGCGTGCTGTCGGTCAATCTGACGATGGACGTCCGCAACGCCATCCACGGACTCGAGGTCTGGCCGTTCGGCTGACGAGGCATCTCCCCCCGGCAGACCTGGTCGCGCAACTACAGGCCGGCGTCGCGTACGCTCTGGGGCAACTCCGCGATGCTGTCTTCGAGTTCTTCCTGCCACGGTCGCAGGTGTCGCTCGTAGTGCCGCCACGTGCCCAGCGCGCGCGTGTATAGCGGCTGGCGGACCTGTTCCGAGCTGGCGGTGCGCACGGCGCGCTGTGTTTCATGGAAGCGCAGGCAGGCGTCCTCGAATGGCAGGCCACAGTGCGCGAGGATGCGCCGCACCTGCTTTTCGAGGTCACCGACGGTCTCTTCGTAGTGCACGTCCAGGACCTTGCCCGGCAGCACATCGTGCCAATGGCGCATGATCTCGTGGTATTGGCGGTAGTACATTACCAGTTCGCTCATGTCGTACGTGAAGTTCTGGCCCTTGCCGAACAGTTGCTTGTAGCCGCCGAGAATGCTGTCGAGTGGGTGGCGCCGCGCGTTGATGATGGTCGCATTGGGCAGGATCAGGTGCGCGAAGCCGACGTGCGAGAAGTTGTTTGGCAGTTTGTCGGTGAAGCGTGGACGGTCGGTCGCGCGGTAGATCTGGGTTGACTCGATGTATTGGCGGCCATAGGCGCGTAGGTCGCGGTCGGTGAGTTCGCGCACGGCCTCGGGATACTCGACACGGGCCCGCCGGAATCGGCCGATGGATACCGCGATTTCGCCCAGCGTGGACAGTTCGAGCGTGCCTTCGACCTGGCTGTGGCTGGCCAGTATCTGCTCAATCAGTGTCGAGCCGGATCGGGGTAGGCCGACGATGAAGATCGGAGCGTTCGACTCGAAGCCGCGCCCGCTGCGTTCGCGGAGGTAGTCGCGCGTGAATACCGACGCGATCCGCTGATGCCGGACTTCAAATTCCACCGGGTCGTAGGCGACCTCGGGCCGCTGCCGCTGGTTGCCGCTGTGATAGAATTTCCAAGCCCGGTCGTAGTCGCCGGCATCCTCGCAGGCCTTGCCAAGGGCGAAGCGGAAATGCACGTCGGCGCTCGGCGGGAGATCCGCGCGCTCGACCTGCGCCTCCATCGCGGCGACTTCAGCCGGCTCGAAGCGGAACACCTTGAGGTTGGCCATGCTCCAGTAGACTTCGCCGAAGTCGGGCTTGAGCGCGATAGCGGCCCGGTATTCACGCAGCGCCTCGGTCTGGCGCCCCAGTGCCTTCAGCGCATGGGCATGACTCATGTGTACGCCCGGCTGCCCGGGGGCGAGCTCAAGCGAGCGGCCATAGGCTTCGGCACTCTGCTCCATGCGGCCGATCTGCGCGTAGTCGGCGCCTAGCCCGGTCCAGGCTGCGGCGTTTTCCGGATCGAGCTCGATCGCACGGCGGTACGCGGCGATGGCTTCCTCCGACCGATGCGACTGGTGTAGCAGCAGCCCCAGCATGACCCAGGCGGACGTGAGCGCCGGCGCGATCTCCGTCGCACGTCGCAGCAGCGCCTCGATGTCGGACACGCGCTCATCGTCACCCCACCACGCCTGCGCGAGCGTGTGCAGCGCGTCGACGTTGTCTGGGTGAGCGCGAATCACGCTGCGCAGGGTCGTTATGGCCTCGTCCTTGCGGCCGGCGCGCAGGTGGTCGAGCGCCAGCGCCACCTGCATGCGGCCCGGGTCCTGTTCGAGCCAGGCCTCGAATGCTGCATCCGCCTCCGTGCCACGACCGAGCGCCGCGAGGCACTGGCCGAGCTTCTTGCGGGCGAGCTGCAGGCTGCCGTCGAGACGCAGCGCCGTCTCGAGGCTCGCGACCGCCTCTTCGAAACGCTGCTGAGTGGCGAGAAGGCCGCCGAGGTCTTCGTGCAGCGGGGCAAACGTGGATCGAACGGCGAGGGCATGTAGCAGCGCCTGCTCGGCCTCGGCGAGTCGCGACTGCATGCCGAGGGCACGCGCGAGCAGCCTCTGGTGATCGACTGAATCGGGATGACGCGCGAGGTGTTCGCGGCAGCGCTGCTCGGCCTGCTGTGGTCGGTGCAGGCGCAGCGCTTCGAGGGCCTCGACGATCGACGCGGGCGGCGATTCCTTCAACGCGGGCTTCACGGCGCAGGCTTCATGGCTTGGGCTTCGCGGCGCCGATGCCGAGGTGTCGGTCGAACCACTCGTGCGTGCGGTGCAGCCGGTCGCGTTCGAACTCGTCGGACCAGTTGCCATGATGGGTATCCGGGTACACGACCAGCTGCGTGTCGATGCCGCGAACCTTGAGCGACTGGTAGAAGAGTTCGGCGTTGAGCACCGGCACGTTCCAGTCATCCCGCCCTCCATAGAAGAGGGTGGGCGTCTGCACCTGACCCACCTGGCGCAGCGGCGACAGGCGGTCATACTTCGCGGTGTTCTCCCACGGAACCCCGAGCTCCCAGTTGTACCACTTCTGGTAGATGTCATGGCCGTAGTTGGCGACGATGAAGCTGTGCCCCGCACCCGACGCGGCGGCCTTGAAGCGGTTCGTGCGAGTGATGACGACGTTGGTCATGTAGCCGCCGTAGGAGTAGCCGGTCACGGCGAGCCGCTCGGGGTCGGCGATGCCGATCTGGACGACGTGGTCGACCGCGGCGATGACGTCGTCGTAGTCCGTAATGCCCCAGGTCTTGTAAATCGCACGCACGAAGTCTTGGCCGCGACCAGTCGAGCCGCGCGGATTCGGCTCGACGATCACGTATCCCTGCGCGGCGAGGTACTGGTTGGAAAAGTCGTAACCGTAGGCGAACTGGCCCACCGGTCCGCCGTGGATGTTCAGGATGGTCGGGTAGCGGCGCGCGGCGACGAAACCCGGCGGTAGCGTGACGAACGCCTCGACCCTGGTGCCATCCGCGCTCGCGAACTCCACCTTCCGCTTGCTGCCGAGCGAGACGCTGCGCAGGAACGCGGCGTTGATATCGCTGAGCCTGCGCACGCGACCGCGATCGGAGACGTAGATCTCGGGCGCGTCGTTCATGTTCTCGGCGCGCACCGCGATCACTCCATTCGGTGCAACATCGAAGGCCGAGACGTTGCGTTCGCCGGCCAGCACGATCTCGATACGACCGTCGGTCACGTGCACGCGCCCCACGTGAGTCCCGCCGAGTTCCTCGTAGGAGAAGTAGATCCACCGGCCGTCGGCGGAGTAGCGCAGGGCGGTGATCCAGCGGTCCAGTGCACGCGTGAGGATGCGCGGCGTACCGCCCGTTGCACTGACAAGCGCCACCTGCGGGATCGCATAGACGCCATCCTCCGCCGAGAGGTAGGCGACGCTGCGGCCATCCGGTGAGAACACCGGTGCGCTCTTCACGCTGTCCTCGTTGGTCAGCCTCTGCAGCGACCGGCCCAGGTCGGTATTGCCCGCGGAGACGAGCCACAGGTCGGTCCGGTAGCTCGCGTCCGGATCCGCTTCGCGACTGCTCACGAACACGACGCTGCGACCATCCGGCGACCATGCTGGGTCCGATTCGGAGTAGTCGCCAGATGTGATCTGGCGCAGCGACTGCGACGCCAGGTCGTAGACGTAGAGGTGTTCGGCGCGGTCACCGGTGATGTACCCGTCGCCGGCGTCCTCCTTGAACTGCCGCCGCGTGATCACCCAGGGACCGCGACGCTTGTCGGTGTCCGCGCGAGCGCCTGCGTCGGCCGGCACTTCAGCTGGGCCGGCGAACGCGAGCAGCAGCCGCGATTCGTCGGGCGACAGGTGCAGCGCATCGATGCCGCGCCCGAGCTTCGTCAGCGGCTCCGCTTCGCCGAAGCGTGCCAGCGGCAGCTTCCAAAGCTGCGATTTGCCACCGGCGCGGTCCGAGAGGAAGTAGAGGGCGGTGCCGTCGCGCGACCAGCGCGGATCCGAGGCGCGCGAGCCGGGGGACGTCACGGCCTGCGCGACTCCGCCTTGCGTGGGCGCGACAAAGATGCGCCCGTCCCGCGTGTAAGCGACCCGGCGTCCGTCGGCGGAAAGCCGCGGCTCACCCGGCGAACGGATGGCCTCGCTGTCTTGGAGTGTGACGGGTCGCGCCTGAGCGGCGGCGGGCGGCGGCGATTGTGCGTGCGCGGCGCTGACGGACGCGAGCAGCAGCACGGCGGCAGCGCGACGGGACGTGGCATTCAGCATGTGTAGTACCCCCCCCCTTGGCGAAGGCTACTGTACGACCGACGCCTACGCGACCAAGCGGGATCCTCTGGCCGCAGTGGAACCGGCTGGATTATCCTTGCCGGCGAGGTGCCGTCGTTGGATATCGGTGTCGCATATCGTGATCTGGGGCCGGTGGACGTGACCGCCCTCGCCGAAGGTACGCTCGCGCAGAAGGCGGACGCGTGGCACGAGCACGAGCTGCGGCAGCGCACCTTCGAAGTGCATCACGACACGCATTCCATTGTGCTGATCTTCTGCGATACGCGCTGGCCCGATCCGGTCATCACGCGCGAGCCGGGCTGGGCGCGCCTCGCCGAGGTCGCGCAGCCGCTCATGGATTCAATCATCGCGAAGTTCTATACGCCGGGCGGCGTCATCCTGCGTGCCATGGCGGCGCGCCTCGAGGTCGGCGGCACAATTAAGCCGCATGTCGATGCGCACGAGTCGTTCGTACAGGCGCACCGCATCCACATTCCGCTGACGAGCAGTGCCCAGGTGCGCTTTACGATCGACGGACGCCCGTGCCCGATGTCGCCGGGGCGGGCGTACGAGATCAACAACCAGAAGATGCACAGCGTCATGAACCGCGGCAAACTGCCGCGCATCTCGTTCATCTTCGACTACTGTCCGCCCGATCGCATCGGCCGATCTGGCGCGACCGGGAGCGAGTGAGATGCAACTTCATGCCGTTCGGTGCTGGCTGCCGTTCCTGTCGCTGCTGCTGACGGTGGCGGCCGCCCCGGCCAGTGCGCGCGACCTGCTTCGATTCTTCGTTGGCGATGCGACGCTCGCGACCCCCGGGCGCGTGTCGCCTGGCTTGCTGCTGATGGGCGGCGGTGACCGCAACGTCGATGCACTCAAGTGGTTCATCGCCAAGGCCGGGCACGGTCATCTGGTCGTGCTGCGCGCGTCCTACACGACGGACGTGGCGGATGAGTTCTACCACGACGTCGGCGGACTGGCATCCGCGGAGACGTTCGTGTTCAAGAGCCGCCGCGCTGCGATGGATTGGAAGCTGCTCGCGAGCCTCGCGCGTGCCGATGCGATCTTCATCGCGGGGGGCGACCAGTCGAACTACGTGCGGTTCTGGAAGGGGACTCCCGTGGCGGCGGCACTCGATGCACACGTGCGCGCGGGCAAGCCGCTTGGCGGCACGAGCGCGGGACTCGCGATGCTGGGCGAGTACCTGTACGGCGCGATGGATGGTGGCAGTATCCGCAGCCCGGAGGCGATGGCTGATCCGCTGGGTGCGGCCGTGACGATCGAGCGGGACTTCCTGAATCTCGAGAGGCTGCGCGGCGTGATCACGGACTCGCACTTCCGTGAGCGTGATCGGCTCGGTCGGCTGTTCGCGTTTCTCGCCAAAGCGCAGGTCATGTCGGGTGACGCGCAGCGTGTGCTGATTGGAGTAGGCATCGACGAAAGCGCGGCGCTGGCTGTTGAGTCAGATGGCAGCAGCCGTATTTACGCAACCAATCCCGAAGGCGCAGTCTGGGTCGTCCGCGGCGGCTTCGCCGATCCGCCCGCGCGCGGCAAGCCGCTCAATGCGCGTCGCATCGAGGTCACCGGCGTTGCGGCGGGCTCAGTCCTCCACCTGCCGGAGGGGCGCGTCGAGGCGCCGGCATTCCAGCGCGCCTACCGCGTCGTCGACGGCGTGCTGCAGCCGATCGACTACTGAACGTCGCGCGCTTGCCACTCCTTCTGTCGCAGCCGGCACTCAGAGCGCCGGCACCGTCACGTGTGGCATGCCGTGCTGCTTCGCGCGATCGTTGATCGGCCCGACACGCTCGCTCGTGATGGCTGCGAGTTCTGCTCGCCGCGTCGGTATTAAGCCCGCACCGGAGTTTCTCTAGAGTGAGGGTGCGTCAGGGTAATCCCCCCATTTTTGGTGGGACTGAGAAGTAGACGTTACGCAGCCATGGCCAGCCGCTGTTTTGGGGTGATCCCGCCCAAGGCCATGTTTGGGCGTTCGTGATTGTAGTTTCAGATCCATCGTGTTGCGAAGTCTTGGACTTCACTGATCACATCGAAGCAATACTGCGCGAGGCATTCGTATCTCACGGTTCGATTCAATCGTTCGACGTAAGCGTTTTGTTGCGGCTTTCCGGGTTGGATGTATGTACCGACCCACCGTTTTCTGCTCAGGTCAGGCAGCTAATGCATACGCCATAGCGGGGGTTTTCATGCCGAGGGCCTGGTGGGGCCAGTGCACCAGCTGGAAAATCCGCTGTACGGTGTTTTTATTGAACGTCAGCAAGCCTGCCACGGTGCGATAACCGAACGACGGTTCGGCCTCGATCATTTGCTTGATCGGCACCGCAAATCGCTCTTGGATCTTTGGCGCAGATTTCACGGGTTTGTAGTACACCGTGCGGCGAGGAACAGCGAACCATGCGCAAAGCTTGGTGATCGAGACGCTGATTCCGTCCTCTTTCAAGCCCCGCTGGATTTGAAGGATCATGCTTCGTCCTTCTTCGCCAGCAGGGCATCCCATTTTTTCGGGCACGTAGCTCCAACATCGCTTCACCGTACGCTTCCTGCAGCGCTTTGAGCCGCGTCTCGTACTGTTCGCGGATGTCCTCCGGTTTAGCCTTCAGGGCGTTTTCCATCCCGGCTTTGGCTTGGTCAATCCAGGACTCGATCTCCGAAGGCGGAAGATCGAACTGACGGGACGACTCACTAACGGTCGTCTTTCCTTGAATGATGTCCAGAACCAGAGCCGACTTCCGACGCGCCGTCCCGCGCTTGATCTCTTCGTCCGTCTCGATACTCATGTGCTATCTCCTTGAGGAACATAACACCTGAGCAGGAAATCAGTGGGTCGGTACACTGCTGCAATGTGTAATCGGAAATCCAGTCGTGGTTGACGACCGACGTCGTGGTAGAACCGCCAACTCGGAAGGAAGCTCCGCATCAGGAACCACCAAGGGCCTGAAATCTCTCGGCCGCCGCGCAGGAGACCCGCTAAAACAAATAGAAAATAGATGGCGATCGCGAGAGATAGATGACAGGCATCTCGACCGCCGTGAACTCATTCATCCGCGCAACCGCATCGCGTTAGCCGCATCACTTACTTGACAGCTACCCCTTCATTTTTGATGGTTATTTCTGCGGTTCGCCAAGCCTCGTCAGACTCGAAGTATTGAAAAAATGCGACCACGTGATCGTCAGGATCGATGACTGCGAGTTCCGCAAAACGTAGTCGCGGCGTTTGCGTGGTTTCTGGTATGTCAGCAAGTTGCGGTTCAATGATTCGAAAGCCAGCGGCTTGAGCCCGTTGCCGAATCCCGAACAGATCGTCGGTTTCGAAAAGCACCGTGAAGGCTCGCGGCCGCTGCTCAAACTTAACTGGCATATCCTTAATTTCTTGCAGCGTGATACCACGAATCTCATTTGATGTGTTCAGCATCGCCATTCTCTTGCGAGCCCCTTGAGCTACACCGAACATTTCATAGCCTAGCGACTGGGGATTACGGTCGTAGTACGGATCAACGGAGTAGAGTTCCAGCCCTATCACATCGACATAAAATTTCAACGACCGTTCGAGGTCCGATACGATCAACAGCGGGCGTTTAACCCGCAGTAACTTGCCGGCAATCGGCTTTTGATTGTATGCGCCGTGGCGGATATGTGGCGCATCGGGGTACAACTCGGGTGAGTACCCGGGTTCGCTCTTCCAATTTCGGGTTTCTTGCGCGTAAAGTATTGACGGCGCGAGGACGAGCAGAGTTCCGAGAAATAACCTGCAAGTGAATTTCATATCAGGTCACGCGCTTTGGCGCGCATGCTCAGGTTTTTTTTGGGTGGCGACTATTTCGTCTATCGTCAGGCGCGATCCTTGATGTACCCCATCCAGATAACAGGCGGCACAGACCTGAAGCAGGTTCTCGCTGACCTTTTCGTCCGTCACTCCGCTTTTGGCAATGGCTTGACTCCATACCGACCCATACACTTTAATCACTTCAGTCCGTGCCTCGCGGTGATCCGCCAGCGTTTCGGGGTCGGCGTTGTCCGGGTTCATGGGTTCGTTCATACACCATACCTCTTGACATAACGGTCTCGCGCTTTTTCAGCGCCCGTCTTTGAACTATACATGCATTGCCGAAAGAGCCAAGCCGGCTGAGTCTCATGCCTCATTGGCAGCAAAGGTACGCCCAGACGCAGTCGCAGGACAGCTTCAAGCGTTACTCCCGAAATGTCGTATTCTTCGGCAATCGAAATTCGGGTGTTTAATGAATAGCGGCAGCAACCTCGGTGCATATCTTCAACGGTTTGGTCTGCTGGCCGGTTACGGCCTTTATCTCAGCACCAAGATGAAGAGGGGCGTTCGCACCATCGAGGTCCCGGGAATGGCGAAGCCGATTTACATGCGAACGGGGACCTCTGATCGAAGTGCGTTCAACGAGGTGATCGTCAAGCGCTGGTACGACCACCCCTTCCCGGGCGGACAGCCTCGTTTGATCATTGATGCAGGCGCAAACGTGGGTTACTCAAGCGTACGTTTCGCGGAGTTGTACCCGAATGCCGACATCATTGCGATTGAGCCAGACTCCGAAAACTTCGAATTGGTTGAGCGAAATATCGCTGCGTATCCGCGGGTAAAGGCGATGCGATGCGGCGTTTGGCCGAGAAGCACTGCGCTTGTCATCGAGAATCCCGAGGCAAAGTCGTGGGCATTTCGAGTTCGTGAGGCCCACGAGGGCGAGTCTGGATTTCCGGCTATTGGCTTGAATGATTTGCTCAATGGGCACCCCGCTCGCTGTATCGATATTCTGAAGCTTGATGTCGAAGGTGCCGAGAAAGAGCTCTTCGCCGATGAAAAGTGCCACGATTGGCTCGCACGCACGAACATGATGTTCATCGAGTTGCACGACCGGATCAAGCCGGGCTGCACCGAGGCGATGGAGCGCGCGCTAGCGCCTCATAACTTCTCGCGCCTGCATCACGGTTCGAATTTGATCCTCATCCGTCGGGGTGGTTTGGAGTAATAAAGCCACCTTGATCGAGCTATCGAGCTGACTTTTTGTTTTTGGCGAAGATATGTTTTTCGCCGAAGGCAAGGTCGTAATTCAAGGTCAGTTACTCCCCACCGCGAATCGCGCGGAGCGTACGGTAAACCCCGGGTCTGATCAGCGAAACATTAGGATCGGTCGAGTGGTTCAGGTACTGGTACAAGCTCAGGGCGTTCAGCCCATGTCGCGGCAGCCAGTAAAAGCGACTGTCGTGCTCGCAAAAGTCTTGAAGCAGACGACGAGTTGCTCGGGGCAAGTGTCGCAGTGACGACTTCGAAACCCTGATGTCTTGAGTCGACAGCGTTGAGCGAAGTTCCTGTATATTCTTCGGAATGCGACGAACGGCGAAGACGCCGACGCCATGTGCGTTTGAAATCCCGATGCGACAGTAAACCTCGTCATGCAGATGGCGAATGATGCTGTTGCGACTCTCGCGCTTTGACATGTGAGCGCTATTCCTTTTGGTTGCCTCTGACGCTCGCTTGCCTGCGGGTGGCATATAGGCACTCGTTCAGTGGTATGGTATTTCTACAGAGTCGTTCCTGATATAGTGTGCGGCAGCGATTATAAACAAGTACGTAATTCATAAAGACATCTGTGTCGTTGTTTGATCATTGTTCGAAGTGTAAGAGCTGCTGCCATGTCGACAAGGGCGCCCCGCCGCTCGAAGTCAACCTGACTGCCGTTGAACAACTCTCGATGCAACCCATTTGCATCGAAAGTCGATGCCGCCATTTGAGCGACACGGGTTGCTCACTCGGGAAATCCAAGCCTTTTGGCTGTGATCTTTACCCGCTCGCTTACGATCCAAGCGAACACCAGTTCTATTTCGATCGCGAGTGTCCGCTTTTTGACACCTACGTCGAGCAACTTTCGGACGTCAAGACAGAAGCCTCGCAGCACCTCTCGCGTATGCAACGCGCGGTGAAGCGTCTCAAGAGTGTTGATCAAGGCTATTTGCAACAGAATTTTTCCGTCGATCGCGACTATTTCGATCTCGTCCCTCTTGGCGGAGCATCGGACTGATGCAACTCGACTTACTGACGAGCCCACCCGAGCGAGTGGTCATCAAGGCGCCGCCCCCGCGTACTTACCGGGTAGTACATCAATCTTTCACTGCGAAAAACTTGTGTATCCGCAGTGAGCACAACGGTATCCCTTACTACACGACACGTTGGGATGCGCTGTGTCCTTACATCTATCTTTCCGCAGAGATGATCGCGTGTGCACGACGACCACTCATCGTTTACGCGCTTCCTCCAGATAGTCAGTACGGCGTACCGATCAATGACCATTACGGATTGGTCGATGTGAAGTCGACAGCCTTCTGGGAGGATCCGCGGCGCGCGCGTAAATTCGGCGAGCTGTCCAAGCGTTTCCGTCAGTTTCGAACCGAAACCACGGTCGTACCCGGGATGAATCTCGACGTGGAGGCGATGCTCGAGATGGGCGGTGAGCATTTCAAAAAGTGCAAGATCGGGCTCGAAGAAATAGAGGGTTTTCTCGACTACGTACGCGATTTGAATGTGCTGATCGTCCGCTGTTTTGACGAGGCGGGCGATGAAGTCTTCGTCGATGTCTCCATCCTCATGCCGGAGTATGGTGAAATCTACGGCAGTTTCTGCCAGTGGAACGAGCGCTACCGTAATCGTTCACCGGGCATTTATGCGTGTTTGATCGTTTGCGAATGGGGGCGGGATAACGACTATAACTACTACAACCTCGGGCCGGTCGGGGATTACGAGTACAAGAATCTGTTCGTCACCGATCTTCAGCCAATTTATGCGGTAGCGCTTGTGCCGCTTCGACACGAGCTTTGGGAAGACCCCACGTCGCCACTTTTCACGGATTTTCCGGCTGGAACCGTGAATCAGCTTTATCGGCCTATTGCCGATCAGCTCACTATCCGATCCTCTGTTGCAACCTGAGCCTTGACCTGATTATTGTCCTGACGTCTCATTCTTTTAGCTTCGGCTAAAATCGATGGCGAGGTCAAAACGAATGGTCAAAGTGTCGACGTACACGCCGTGCTGATGACGCGTCGTGATTGCTTGATCGGCGGCGGGCTATTGCTGGCGACGCAACCCGCTCCCGCAGCAGCGGGGTGGTCATCAGTCAAGCAAAAACTCGACGCACGGATCGCAGATCCGCGTTTTAATACCGAACTGGTTGACCGACTGCAAGGCGATCTCTCGGGCCGTCAGCGTTGGATTCACAACTCGGGCTTCGTTTTTGCGACGGTGGCGGGGCAGGGCTTGGCACCTGGTGAGTTTGGGCGCTTGCTGTACCGTGTCGAAGGTTTCACGGCTCGAATTTCGCGCTTGCTCGATGATGATTCGGTCGAAAAACGCTCGCACAGTTGGATGTTCTATCGTCACGCCGACGAGGATCGTTGGCTCGAAAAATTCGAAAATCCCTGGACTGGCGAAACGCTCGAAGCACCGCCCTTTCGCGGTGGACCGACACATTCGTGGTTGCACCCCACAACCGGCCCAGAGTTGGAGGGCGGTGCGGGACTCGACAGCACCGCCATCGGTCGTCCGGCACAGTTGCACTGGCGTATCCATGACTCCAGCGTCTGGCTGACGCGGCATGCCGCCAGCCGTTTGCGTGCGGGGACGACCGTACGTAACGAGTTCTCGATCGACCAATGGATCTGTCGACTCGACCAGGTGTTCGATATGCGGCACCGTCACGTGCCGGCGACGTATTCCTGGACCAGTCAGGCAGAATGGCAACCGTGGTTGCGCATGAGTGGTCGACCGGGCGGTTTGCTGTGGCGTATCGATAGCGTGGTTTTGGATGACGTCGAGCAACTGTCCGGAGCATTTGTCGAGCGCATGGAAAAGTTTTTGTCCGGAAAACTACACGAGCGACTCACATGGTAAAGACGATGAACTTCTCGATCCGTCGCAGACTGCTGGCAACGATTCTCCTGCTTGGCGTGTCGAGTAGTGTCTCCCTGCCTGCCAAAACAGCGACCAAAATCAATGCGCCGCGACAAATTTTGGTATTCGGCGGCTCAGGACAACTCGGCTCGCAGGTCGTCCGTGCGCTGCTCTCCGCAGGCCACGATGTGACTGTGTTTGTGCGCCCGACTTCCGATCGCAGCCGCCTCGCTAATCTCACGGTGCATTATGTTGAGGGCGATGTGACGGTGGAAGCCGACGTGCGTCAGGCCATGCAGGCAACTCGTTTCGATGTCGTCATCGACGCGCTCGGTCGCAGCGGCGCAGACGTTGGTTTTTTTGCAATCAGCGGCACCCATATCGCCAAGTGGGCGAGCGCCACCGGTGTGCGGCAACTTATTCTGCACAGCTCGGTCGGCGCCGGTCAGAGCAAAGACGCCTATCCGTCGGAGCGCTATGGAGCGATGCGAGCATTGTTTGCTGCCAAAGAAATCGGCGAAAACGCTGCGATGACCTCCGGCGTGGCGTATACGATTATTCGCAACGCGGTATTGCGCGACCCCTCGGAGGATGTACCCGAGCGTGCCCGGCTGGTGAGCGATCAGCGTGTTTATGGCTCCGTGTCACGACGCGGACTCGCACGGCTGACAGCCAGTTGTATCAACGAACCGAGTTGCCGCAACCAGATTTTTCACGCCATCGACGATACCTTGCCCGTCTTGCGTTGACAGTCACGAATAGGTGACTTAACGACTCGATCGATCGACGGCTGCTTGCACTGCGGCGTAAAACTCTTCGCGGGCTGCCGGCTCCGGACCGCGCGACGCACGCGTCCAATTCGAGTTGGAGGCGATCACCAAGCAGCGCCGCGGATCGATGAAAATTCCCTGACCGAAAATACCCTGCGCGGCGAACGAACCGTCGTCATAGGTCCACCACTGAAATCCGTACCCCCGACCCGCTTGACCGATGTCTTTTTGTTTTTGTGTCGCCTGACCAAACCAATCGGGCGGCACGATCTGTCGACCATCCACGTCGCCGTTGGCAAGTACGAAGAGCCCAAACCTTGCGTAATCACGTGTTGCCGCCTGCAGGCAACAACCGGCGATCTCGTGACCGGTTTTGCCTTGCAGCCAGGTCGCCGTTGCTGCCATGCCCGCAGGATGCCAAATACGCTCCTGCAGATACTCGGATAACGGTTTCTTGGTTGCTGACGACACCAGCACACCGATCAGGTTGGTCTCACCGGTGTTGTAGTGCCATACCTCTCCCGGCGGATGGGCACGCGGCAATTTACGCATATAGCTGACGGTCGCATCGACCCCGGCCTCTGGTTTGGCATCGTTGAATTTGGCGACGTCGGCGTTCGGGTCCTCGTAATCTTCATTCCACCGAATGCCTGAACTCATCGTCAACAATTGTCGTACCGTTACTGCGTCATAGACCGAGCCACGCAGATCCGGGATATAGCGACTCACTTTGTCTTCCAGGCTCAAGATATAACCGTCTTGTATCGCGGCGCCAACGAGCGTTGATGTAAAAGATTTCGCGACCGAAAAACTCGTCCAACGACCCTGGGCGTCGAAGCCGAGTCCGTAACGTTCGAGCCGAATCTTGCCATCCTGCACGATCACGAGCCCCGCGGTGTTTTGCCGAGCCATGTAGTCGTCGATGCCCGGGACATCGAGCGGCTCACCCGCGGGCAAGGGTAGGGGCTGCGGCGATGGCGTGATCACCGCTGAACGCGCGAGGATGGGCATGCGATCCATGGCACGAAACGCCGCTTCACGCTGACGTTGGCTCCAGCTCAGCACATCGGCGTTGGTAGGCAGGGCCGCAAGTAATCCGCGCGTCTCCCGATCGAGAGTCGAGTACCAGTAACCGCTGCCGAGCGCCAAAACAGCGATGACGATCGCGATGGTTTTTGCTGTCTTCATGCCTTCGATGATAGTTCGTTCGCAGCAAAGGAGCGCAATGGAATCGTCACGAGGCGCATGTCATTCGGCAACTATATTGCATTCATGCAACATAGCATATATGCTCTATTTTCATGAGTCGCCAAAAAGAAGATCCGGTCTACAACCGAGTCGAAGAACTGCGCAGTACTCGAGGACTGACGCGTCAGCAACTGGCTGATCTTGTCGAGGTGCATTACCAGACGATCGGATATCTGGAGCGGGGAGAGTACAGCCCGAGTTTGATTCTCGCTTTCAAGATCGCCAAAGCGCTGAATGCGGAGATCCCAGAAGTTTTTTCGATCAAGCCGTTCAAGAAGGGAGCATAATGTGACCGAGCAGTCGAAAAATGAATTTTATTGGATTGAGGGCGTAACGCGTAAAGAGGTAGAGACGGCGCTCTCGGCCAATAAACACCCTGCTCTTTATCGGCGCTCGGCCCGTCGAACAATAGTTGTGATTTATTGGCCGCTGATCGTGCTGCTCTTCCTCGCACCCTCGATCGGCACCCCCAAAATCACGAGTTATGTGTCTGCAATTGCGGGAGCGAGTCTGATCGCTCTGTTTTTCGCATTGCGTTTTTCCGTTCGACTGATCGGCGATGCGCCGACGGAGTTGCTCGATGAACGTCTTATCGCGATTCGCGATCGCACTTATTTAAGTGCATACCGCTGGCTATCGTTTGTGACCGGTATTACTCTTGGCGTTGGGATTGCACGCGATTTTTCATTCGGTGTCGATCAATGGGGGTCGATGATGGTGGCCTTCGTGATGCTC